>DAIUEK010000094.1:2173-6996 GCA_036845165.1 Vicinamibacterales bacterium
ACACTCTTGACCTGCGTGTAGTGCTCGAGGGCGTGCGCGCTCATTTCGCGCCCGAAACCGCTCGCCTTGTAGCCGCCGAACGGCGCCGCGGTGTCGTAGACGTTGTAGGTGTTGATCCAGACGGTGCCCGCCTGGAGGCGGCGCGCCACGTAGTGCGCCTTCTTGATGTCGCGCGTCCAGACCGCGGCCGCCAGGCCGTACTGGGAATCGTTCGCGCGGGCGATCGCTTCGTCCAGGTCGGTGAACTCGATCGCCGCGAGGACGGGCCCGAAGATTTCCTCGCGGGCGATCGTCATGCCGGGGTCGACGTGGTCGAACACCGTGGGCTGGAAGAAGTAGCCCTTGCCGGTCCCGATGTCCGCGCGTTCGCCACCGGCGACGAGGGACGCCCCTTCTTTCTTCGCGATGTCGACGTAGCGCTGGACGGTCTCGAGCTGCTTCTTCGAGGCGAGCGCGCCGTAGCGGGTCTTGGGATCGAGCGGATCGCCGGCGACCATCTTCTTCGCGCGCGCCGCGAGCTTCTCCATGAACTCGTCCTTGATGGACCTGGCGACGAGCAACCGCGATCCGGCGGCGCAGACCTCCCCCTTCCCATAGAAGATCCCCGTCGTGGCGCCGCGCAGCGCCGCGTCGAGATCGGCATCGGCCAGCACGATATTCGGAGACTTTCCGCCGAGCTCGAGGGTGATCTTCTTCAGCGTGTCGGCCGCCGCCCGCATGATCCCCTTGCCGGTGCTCGTGTCGCCGGTGAAGGCAATCTTGTCGATGCCCGGATGCTCGACGATCGCCTGCCCGACGCTGGAACCGGGGCCGGTGATGACGTTGAGCACGCCCGGCGGCAGCCCCACTTCCACGGCGATTTCGCCGAGCGCGATGGCGGTCAGCGGCGTCTGGCTCGCCGGCTTGAGGATGACGACGTTGCCGGAGGCGAGCGCCGGGGCGACCTTCCACGCGGCGAGCAGCAGGGGGAAGTTCCAGGGCACGATCGCCGCGACGACACCGAGCGGCTCACGCAACGTGTACGTGAGGTAGTTCCCCTTCACGGGGATGGTCTCCCCCATGATCTTGTCCGACCAGCCGGCGTAGTACTCGAAGCACTCGGCGGCGGCGGGGATCTCGATCTGCCGCGACTCGAAGATCGGCTTGCCGTTGTGCAGCGTCTCGAGCCGCGCCACCTCGTCTGCCCGCTCGAGCAGCCGGTCCGCGAGCTTCCGGACCATGCGGCCCCGTTCGCGGGCCGACATCCGGCCCCAGGGGCCGTTGAACGCGGCGCGCGCGGCGGCCACCGCCGCGTCGACGTCGTCTCTGCCGGCGGAGGCGACGGTCGCAATGACCTCTTCGGTCGCAGGGTTGATGACCTCCATGGTCTTCCCGCCAGAGGCGTCGCGCCACTCGTTGTTGATGAGAAGCTTCTTGTGTTCGATTGCTGTCGTTGGCATGCGTGTCACGGCCTCACGGGCTCATCACGAAGATCACGAAGAGACAATGTTAGCTCAGGATGCGTCGTGACTCTTCATTCCGCAATCGCCAATCGCCAATGTCAGAGCTCAGTGCGCACGTACTCGAAGTTCACCGGCTGCCCCTTGACGCCGCGCTGGGGAGGCGCGATGTAGTTGGCGAACTTGCCGGGCTCGTAGATCGGGGCCGCCTGGATGCTGAGCAGGTACTCGCGATCCTTCGGGGCCGGCAGCCACTCGTGCTTCCGCCGGGCCCACTCCTGGTCCGACCACTGCTGGCCGAACGGATCGAAGTGCACCGACGCATACATGCCGATGCCGCGGTTGAACTTGCGATCCGGCAGCCGCAGGCGATCCGCGAAGCCGTGCCGCTCGAGAATCTTGTTCCAGCGCGTCACGCCGGCCAGGCAGTCGCCGACGTACCAGTCGCGGAGCACTTCGTTCATGGCCGTGCGCATCGGGATGGGCTGCCGATTGAGCTTCCCGTTCTGCAGCATGTCGAGCTCGTACAGCGCCTCGGTGACCCTGTGGTCTTCCCATTTGTCTTCGTGCGCGCGCCCTTTGAGGCCGTTGCCGAAGTACGACGCCGCGTTCGTGGACACCTCGTTGCCGTGCAGGTCGAGACTCAGGCTGAACCAGAGGTTGATGAACTTCTGGAGCGTCTCGAGATCGATGCCCCCCAGCGTGCGGACGTCAGCCGAGTAGCCCGCGTCCTTCATCAGCTGGCAGGTGCGCTCGAGAATGCGCGCGATCCCGGTTTCGCCGACGAACATGTGGTGCGCCTCTTCCGTCAGCATGAACCTCGTCGTCCGCGACAACGGATCGAGCGAGCTCTCGGAGAGCGAGAGCAGCTGCGACTTGCCGTCGCGGTCCGTGAACATGGTGAACATGAAGAAGTCGAGCCAGTTTTCGATCGGCTCGTTGAAGGCGTCGAGGATGCGCGGCTTGTCGCGGTCGCCGCTCTGGCGCTCGAGCAGCTCCTCCGCTTCGTCGCGCCCGTCGCGCCCGAAGTACGAGTGCAGCAGGTAGACCATCGCCCAGAGGTGACGGCCTTCTTCGACGTTCACCTGGAACAGGTTGCGCAGATCGTAGAGGCTCGGGCACCGCTGGCCGAGCCACCGCTGCTGCTCGACGCTCGCGGGCTCGGTGTCCCCCTGCGTGACGATGAGGCGGCGGAGCTGGTTGCGGAATTCTCCCGGGACTTCCTGCCAGACCGGGTTCCCCATGAAGTCGCCGAAGCCGATCCGGCGGTCGTGGACGGGATCGGCCAGGAAGATGCCCCAGCGATACTCAGGCAGCTTCACGTATTCGAAGTGCGCCCACCCGGACGGATCGACGCTGACAGCCGTCCGAACGTAGACCTGGTGGTAGTCCTGGAACCCCTGCGGCCCCATGTCTCTCCACCACTGGATGTACTTCGGCTGCCAGTGTTCGAGCGCGCGCTGGAGGCGCTTGTTGCTCGACAACCCGACGTTATTCGGGATTCGCTCGGCTGAGATCATGACAAGAGAGCTCCCAGTTTCCAGCGTCCAGCTTCCAGCTGCCACAGCTTCCTCTTGGCTGGAAGCTGGGAGCTGGCGGCTGGACGCTACGTCCTGTTGTAGTCAAACTCAGGCCGCGACTGCGAGCCGTAGGCCGTGAGCGCGCCCTTCTCGCCAACCGCGTTCGGGCGGATGAAGATCCAGTTCTGCCACGCCGTCAGGCGTCCGAAGATCTTGGTCTCCATCGTCTCGGGCCCGGCGAACCGCAGGTTGGCCTCCATCCCGGTCAGGGCGTCGGGCGAGAGCGCCGCGCGGCTCTCGACCGCGAGCCGCACTTCGTCGTCCCAGTCCAGTTCGTCGGGCGCGAAGGAGACGAGGCCCGCCTCCAGCGCGTCCGCCGCATCGAAGGGCCCGTCGTGCGCGAGGACGTCGTGGACCCTCTGCGGTTCCGCCAGGAACCTGGTCTCGAGGCGCGTCAGGCCGTTGCTCATCTTCAGCGGGCCGCCATTCATCTTCGAGAGGGCAATCGTGTTGTCCGCGTCCGGGTCGTCCAACATGTACGAGCGGTCGGCGGCAATCGCCAGCTCGAAGAGCGTGCCGGCGAAGCAGCTGCCCGGCTCGATGAACGCGAAGAAGCTGCGGGACGTCAGATCCATCCGCTTCAGCGCTCGCTTGATGAAGTGGATGATTTCGCGCACGAGCCAGTGCTCCTGGTGCGCGATGAGCAGCGCGTCCATCGCCAGCATCGCCGCCTGATCGCCGCGCGTCTTGAGGACGACCGTCCCGATGAGCGGTTCGACGATGCGGAGCCGCAGCAGCGCGTCGTCGAATTCCCGGAACGCCCGGAGCGGCCAGAACTGGTCCCCGGCGGCGAGGATCCCGTCCGGCGCCGATGGCTGCTGCGTGTCTGGTCCGGTCACGGTCAGGGTCGCGACGCGCTTGTCGCGATTGATGTCGAGCGTCACGGCCGAATAGGTGACGGTGGTGTCCGTGATGCTGGGCGTGAGCGGCGTCAGCGCCACACCGGGGCCGGTCGCGGGGCGATCCGACGTCGCGGCGAGCTCCCGCGCGCGCGCCGCCACCCGCGGCTTGAACTGGCTCGTGGGATACACGGCATCGACAAGCCGCCAGTCGACCGCGCGCTTCCCTTTCACGCCTTCCGCCACCGTGCCGAACACGTCCGCGAGATCGCGGCGCACCTTGCGCTTGTCGACGACGCGCGTGAGGCCGCCCGTGCCGGGGAGCACGCCGAGGAGCGGCGTCTCCGGCAGGCTGACGGCGGAGTTCCCGTCGTCCACCAGGATGATCTCGTCGCAGGCGAGGGCGAGCTCGTAACCGCCGCCGGCGCAGATGCCGTTCAGCGCCGCGAGGAACTTGAGGCCCGAGTGCGCGCTCGCGTCTTCCATCGCCAGGCGCGTCTCGTTCGTGAACTTGCAGAAGTTCACTTTCCACGCGTGCGTCGAGCCGCGCAGCATGAAAATGTTCGCGCCGGCGCAGAAAATGCGCTCCTTCAGGCTCGTGATGACGACGGCGTGGACCTCGGGGTGCTCGAAGCGGAGGCGCTGGATGGCGTCCGCGAGCTCGACGTCGACGCCGAGGTCGTAGGAATTCAGTTTGAGCTTGTAATCGGGCGACAGCCCCGCGTCCTCCTGAACATCCATCGACAGCGTGGCGACGGGCCCGTCGAACGTCAGCTTCCAGTGGTGGTACCGCTCGGGGGAAGTGTCGAAGGAGACGGTCGGCATCGCAGCCTTTGTTGCGGCTTCCATGATCGCTTCAGCCTATCGCCACGGTGGTGGGGTGTCAAGGCACTATACTGCGTAACAATCAACGACATAGCGCGATATACTGCGCATCACCCCAAGGGCGGGGTCTGACCCCATGG
>DAIUEK010000095.1:0-1737 GCA_036845165.1 Vicinamibacterales bacterium
CCCAGCTCGGGCAGCTTGCGCGGCCCGAAAATGATGAGGGCAATGGTGAAGATGATGAGGAGTTCGGGAACCCCGACAGAGCCAAACATATCCCCGGATTATACACCCGTGAAGTCTGCTACGATTCTACCCATGCGTAGTCCCCGGTTTTTCCCCGTGGCGGTGCTGGCCGTCCTGCTGTCGGCCCTGGCCGGCGGGTTCTTCGGCAGCTCGGCGCAGGCGACCCAGGACCAGGTGGCCCAGCAATATCGCGTCTTTACGGCCGCCCTCACCGCGATCGACCGGGAATACGTGGAAAGCGTCCCCTCGGACCGCCTCATTTATGACGCCGTCGGCGGCATGCTCCAGACCCTCGACCCGCATTCGAGCTTCTTCGATCCGAAGCAGTACGCGCAGATGCGCGAGCGCCAGGAAGGGAAGTACTACGGGCTCGGGATTTCCATTCAAGTGATCGACGGCGACATCACGGTCATGTCGCTGTTCGAAGGATCGCCCGCCTATCGCTCCGGCATCCGCCGCGGCGACGTGATCGCGCGGATCAAGGGCGAGGACACGAAGAACTGGACCAGCGACCAGGCGGTCAAGCAGTTGAAGGGTCCCAAGGGGACCAGGGTCGCGATCGCCATCCGTCGTCCCGGCTACGACAAGCTGATCGACATGGACGTCGAGCGCGACGAGGTGAATATCGTCACCGTGCGCGGCATGTTCATGCTCGACGCGCAGACCGGGTACATCAAGCTCGGCGACTTCGGCGAGACGTCCGACCGTGAAGTCGGGGACGCGATCCAGAAACTGCAGGCGCAGGGCATGAAGCGCCTGGTGTTCGATCTGCGCGACAACCCCGGCGGCCTGCTCATCGCGGCGAACGCCATCGCGAACCGCTTCCTGACCCGCGGCGAGATGATCGTCTATACACGCGGCCGTGTCCGCGATGCGGACCAGGACTACCGCGCCACGGACGCGCCCGATTTCACGGGCCCGATGATGGTCCTCGTGAACCGCAACAGCGCGAGCGCCTCGGAAATCGTCGCCGGCGCGCTGCAGGATCACGATCGCGCGCTCGTCGTCGGCGAGACGACGTTCGGCAAGGCGCTCGTCCAGTCGGTCTACCGGATCAGTGAAGGCGCGGGCCTGGCGCTGACGACCGGCCGGTACTTCACGCCGAGCGGCCGCATGATCCAGCGCCCCTGGGACAACACCTTCGACGAGTACCTGACCTACACGCTGAGGGACCAGACGGGCCAGCGCGAGCACGGCGCGGCGCAGCTCAAATACACCGACGCGGGGCGCAAGGTGTATGGCGGCGGCGGCATCGAGCCGGACAAGTTCTTTGCCGGCCCGGTGCAGGGCTTCAACCCGAGCCGGTTCGGCCGCGCGCTCAACGCGCGCTCCGCGTTCGCGAACTTCGCTGAGCGGTTCACGGCGGAAGGGGACACGCGCATGAGCGCCGCGTCCGAGGGCAAAAAGCACGTCGCGCGCGGCTTCGCGGTCAGCGACGCGATGATCACCGACTTCAAGGCGTCCCTCCAGGCCGAGAAGGTCAAGATAGACGACGAGGCCTGGGCCAAGGACCTCGAGTTCATCAAGGCGATGATCCACTACGACGTCGACGTCGCGCTCTTCGGGGTCAGCGAGGCCCAGAAGAACCTGGTGGCGAAGGACCCCCAGGCGCAGTTCGCGCTGGCGCAGTTCGGCGAGGCCGTGAAGCTCACCGAGTTGGCCCGCAACCGGGCGTCC
>DAIUEK010000095.1:1837-6958 GCA_036845165.1 Vicinamibacterales bacterium
TCCCTATTACTTGTGCCGTAGATAGTGCTTGCCCCTAGGTATGGGGCTTGTTAGACTGACTGCCGTTTATCGGCCTCAGGGGCCATCCCGCACGGTGCGGGGTGTTGGGGCTGGAACGCAACGGCCGTTGTCCAGTCTTGGTATCCCGAAAATCTCTCCGTTTGAAGCGATTCCAGCCGCTTCCGCGCCGCGGTGCGACCACCCGGCGGGCCAGCGGCTTCTTGTATTGGGTCAATTGATATGCGGCTGAATCGTCTCGAAATCGCCGGCTTCAAGAGCTTTCCCGATCGGTCCGAACTCGCGTTCGACACGGGCGTCACCGCCATCGTCGGGCCCAACGGGTGCGGGAAGAGCAACGTCGTCGATGCGATTACCTGGGTCCTGGGCGAGCAGAGCGCGAAGAGCCTGCGCGGCGACCAGATGCAGGACGTCATCTTCCAGGGCAGCGACGGGCGCAAGCCGACGTCCGCCGCGGAGGTGCGCCTGCGATTGAGCGGCGTGGCGTCGCGCGTGCCCGGCAACGGGACCGTGAAGCCGGAGCCGCTGTCGCCCGGTGAGGCGCTCGCCGCCTCCGCCGCGGGGGACATCCTGGCCGGCGGCCACGCGACGGCCGTGTCGGTCGTCGACGAGGCGCCGCTCATCGTGCGGGACGTGGAGCTCTCGCGCCGCCTGTATCGCTCCGGTGAGAGCGAGTACCTCATCGACGGCGAGGTCGTGCGGCTGAAGGACGTCCAGGACATGTTGATGGACGCCGGCGTGGGCATCAAGGCGTACGCCGTCATCGAGCAGGGGAAGATCGGGCAGATCCTGGGCGCGCGTCCGACGGACCGGCGGCAGTTGATCGAGGAAGCGGCGGGGATCACGAAGTACAAGTCGCGCCGGCGCTCCGCCGAGCTGAAGCTCGAGGCGGCGCAGCAGAACCTGACACGTATCGACGACATCATCTTCGAGGTCGAGAAGCAGCGCGGCGCGCTGAAGCGGCAGGCCGCCAAGGCCCGGCGCTACACGCGGCTCCGCGAGGCGCTGCGCCGCTGGGAAAAGGTGCAGTTCGCCCAGCGCTACCGCCTGCTCGGAGAGGCGCTCGACGCGACCCGCGGACGGCTGGCCGACGCGCGCGCGCGTGAGACCGCCGCGGCCGCGCACCTCGCGGACGTCGAGCTGTCGCTGGAACGGCTGCGCCTCGATCTGACCGACGCGGATGCGCGGACGACGGCGGCGCGTGAAGCGGCGCACGCCCGCGAGCTGTCCATCGGGCGGCTGCAGCAGCAGGTGGCGTTCGACAAGCAGCAGGTCGAGTCCCTCGGCGCCGCGGCCCTGGTGATGCACGCGGAAATCGAGACGCTGGACGCGCGCCGCGCACCCTCCGGCGTCGAGCTCGACCGGCGGCGGGGCGCGTCCGAGCGCGCCGTCGGCGAGCGCGATCACGCCGCGCAGGTGCTCGCGCAGGAGGAAGCGGCGCACGCGCGTGCGAACCAGACGATCGAGGGGCTCGAGTCCGACGTGGAAGCGGCGCGCAGCGAGGTCTACGCCGCGGTCAACGCCGCGACGGCGCTGCGGCACGCCATGGAGCACGCCGCCGCGTCACGCGCGCGCATCGGCGAGCAGCTCGCCAAGCTCGATGTCGAACGGAACGACCTCCAGGTCGAGGCGCAGCGCGCCGCGGACGAGCGCGCCGCCGCCGGAGACGCGTTGCGCCGGTCGCGCGGCGCGATGGAATCGCTGCACGTCGAGCGCGCCGCCCGCGAATCGGAGCTGGCCGTCGCGCGCCGCAGCCGCGAGACGCTGGGGCGCGACGTCCGCACGCGCGAGCACGAGCTCGCCGGCGTGGTGGCGCGGTTGAAGTCCCTGGAGGAGCTCGACGCGGCCCGCGCGGAGTACGGCGAGGGCGCCCGCGTGATCCTCGCCGAGTCCGCGGGTGCCGTCCGCCAGCTCGGGTCGGTGGCGGACCATCTCGAGGTCGACCAGGAATTCGAACGCGCGGTCGACGCCAGCCTCGGCGACCTGCTCCAGCACGTGGTCGTGCGGACGCACGAAGACGCGGCCGCGGGGCTCCAGTTCGTCCGCGCGCGCGCCGCGGGGCGCGTCGGCTTCGTCGTGACCGACGCGGTCCCTGGTCCCTCAGTCCCTGGTCTCTCAGTCCCTGGTCCCTGGGTCCCTGGTCGTGGGTCCCTGGTCGGGGGTCGCTGGTCCTCGGTCCCGAGCCTGGTGTCGCTTGTGCGCCTGTCGGGGCCGGCAGTGGAGGCGATTCGGGGACTGATCGCGAACGTCTACGTCGCCCGGACGCGCGAGGAGGCGAAGGCGCTCGCGCTCGAGACCGGCGCCATCGCGGTGACGCGCGACGGAGAGGTGTTCCGCGGCGCGCACCGCGTCGAAGGGGGGGCGCGCGACGCCGCGCGCAGCATCCTGACGACGAAGCGCGAGATCAAGGAACTGCGGGAGCGCGCCGAGTCGGAAGACGCGGTGCTCGTCCGGATGCTCGACGAGGCCGGGGGCCTCGACGTCGCGATCGCCGCGGCTGAATCCTCCATCGTCTCGCTGCAGGCGGAACTGCACCGCCAGGAAAAGGGCATCGTCGGCTACGACCTGCAGGTGACGACCGCCGGCGAGGCGTCCGACCGCGTGGCCCGGAAGCAGGAGCAAATCACCGTCGAGCGCCGCAGCGCGGACGAGGAGCTGCGGACGCAGGAACAACGCGAGGAAGAGGCGCGCCAGTCGATCCAGCGGATCGAGACGGAGCAGCGGGCGGCCGACGCGCAGTTGTCCACCGCGCAGCGCCGGTTGTTCGAGGCCCGCGAGACCGCGGCCAGCCAGTCGCGCGTCACGGCGGAAGCCAAGGCGGCGCACGCGGCGCTCGTCGAGCGCAGCAGCGCCCTGGCCATCGAGGTGCAGCGCCTCGAGGAGGCCGCGCGCGAGCTCGAGGAACGCGTCGTCGCGAGATCCGAAGAGCTGCAGAGGAACGTCACGCGGTGCCAGGAGCTGCGCGCCGGCATTGCCGAGTCCGAGCGCCGGCTGGACGAGGACCTGCGCACGTTCGACGATCTGCGCGATCAGGTGAAGACGGCAGACGAGGCGTCCCAGGAGCTGCGCGGGCAGTTCGAGTCGCAGGAAGTCCGGATCCGCGAAGCGCGCAGGGCGCTGGACGGCGTGCGCGACGAAGCGGCGGGCCTCGAGGTCCAGCGCGCCACGGCCGAATCCGACCTCGGGCACCTCGCGACGTCGTGTCACGACACGGTGCAGGCCACGCTCGACGAGGTCGCGGCGGAGGTCGCCCAGATGGAATCGGATGGTCTCCTGACCAGTCCGAAGGCGGTGGAAGATACGCCCGACGCCGCGGAATTGGACGAGGCCGCGGCAGCGGCGCAGGGTCCCGTTCCCGCGGACGGCGCAGCCGGGCCCGCCATGGCGGCGGCCGCGCGGACGCTCACGCCGGACGAGATGGTCCTCGACATCCGCGCGAAGGTCGAGCGCCTGGGGGCCGTCAACATCCTGGCCATCGACCAGTTCGACGACCTCGAGTCGCGCCACACGTTCCTCACGGCGCAGCGCAAGGACCTCGTCGACTCGATCGCCGCGACCAACGACGCCATCCGCAAGATCGACAAGACGACGCGCGAGCGCTTCCAGGAGGCGTTCACGATCATCAATGAGAACTTCGAGGGGACCTTCGCCACGCTGTTCGGCGGCGGCAAGGCGGGCCTCGTGCTGCTCGACGAGAGCGATGCGCTCGAGAGCGGCATCGACATCATCGCGTCGCCTCCAGGCAAGCGGCTCCAGAGCATCCAGTTGCTCTCCGGTGGAGAAAAGGCGCTGACCGCGATGGCGCTCATGTTCGCCATCTTCAAGTACCGCCCGAGCCCGTTCTGCCTGCTCGACGAGATCGACGCGCCGCTGGACGATGCGAACATCGGGCGGTTCGTGGAGATGCTCCAGGGCATGCAGGAGCACACGCAGTTCATCCTCATTACCCACAACCGGAAGACGATGGAGATCGCGGACCGGCTCTACGGCGTGACGATGGAGGAGCCCGGGGTCTCGAAGTTGATCTCCGTTCAGCTCAATTAGAGGTGCTTGGTGCTTCGTGCCTGGTCGGGGGTGCTTGGTCCGCGGGGTGCTTGGTGCTTCGTGCCTGGTGATGGGTGCTTGGTGCGCCCGTGCATCCAGCACCAGCCTGCACCCGGCACCAGCCCGCACCCAGCACCAAGTCCCAGGCACCCAGCCCCCAGCACCCATGTCTTCCATGAATGAAGATCGGAGTTCCCGCTACCACAGGCTCCGTCGGCGCGCGGCGGTCGGGGCGACGCTCGCGGGAGGAGCATGGCTCGTCGTCCTGGCGGGGACCGGCGCGTCTGCCGGCCTGGCCGCCCGGGCGCACGCGATCGGGAACGTGCTGCCCTGGGTGCTGGGGCGGCCGCTGGCGGTGGTCTTCTTCATCGCGGTGATGGCGCTGGGGTGGGAGCTGGTCTCGCTGCCGTTCGTCTTCTATCGCAGCTTCGTACTCGAGCGGAAGTACGGGCTCTCCTCCGAGCCACTGTCGACGTGGCTGACCGACCATCTGAAGGCGCTGGGGCTTGGACTGCTGCTGACGATCGCGGCCGGGCTTGCCGTCTACGCCGCGATCCGGGTGGCCGGTGATCTCTGGTGGGCCGTGACGGCGGCGCTGTTCGCGGGAGCGGGCGTGCTGCTGTCCCGGCTCGCGCCGGTGCTGCTCATGCCGCTCTTCTACCGCTTCCGCCCGCTGGATCGCGAGGCGCTGCGTGAGCGCCTGCTGACGCTCTCGCGCCGCGCGGGCGTGCCGGTCCTGGGCGCCTTTGAGTGGGGGCTCGGCGAAAAGACGACGCGCGCGAACGCGGCGCTCGTGGGCGTGGGCCGCACGCGCCGCATCCTGGTGTCCGACACGCTGCTGAAGGACTACACGGACGACGAGATCGAGGTGATCCTCGCGCACGAGATCGCGCACCACATTCACCACGACATCTGGACGGGGCTGGCGCTCGAAACGCTCATCGTGGCCGCCGCGCTGTATGGGGCGCACGCCGCGGTCCTGCGCCTGGGGGGGGCGACAGGTGTCACCAGCCCCGCGGATCTCGCCGCGCTGCCGCTGATGATCCTCGCGGCCGGGGT
>DAIUEK010000096.1:0-6929 GCA_036845165.1 Vicinamibacterales bacterium
TCGTGATGTCGGGGTGATGATCCGCCGCCTCGGCGTCGAACGCCAGCCGTGTCACAAACGCGATGGCGTCGGCGAATGAGCCCAGAGTGAACTGCCGCCGGATCGCGTTCCCCTCCCTCGTCCATCCGGGCGCCCCCGTGATGGCGTCCCTGACTTGCTGTTCGTCGAGGCGTTTCATGGGGTCAGCATAACCGTTTCGGAACCGCGCCGCATCTTCAGGCGTCTAACAGTGTTAGAATTATGAACGGTGTTCACGTCAGCCGTTTACTAACACTGTAAGTTATAGAAATCAGAGCACTTTGGGCGTAAGAGAACGACATGGGCGGGACCGAGAGGCTGTTTCACGGTCGATCCTGGATGCGGCGCGTGAGCTTTTCGTCACCCACGGGTACCAGGAAGTCTCCATCCGGAAGATTGCCGAGCGCATCGAGTACAGCCCGGCGGCCATCTACAGCTACTTCCCGAGCAAGGACGACATCTTCTTCTCGCTCACGGAAGAAGGGTTCCGCCTCCTGTTCGCGTATGGCGGGTCGCCGAGCCCGGCGAGGCCCGAGGATTCGCTGGACACCATCCGCGCCATGTTCTGGCGCTACTTCGAATTCAGCAAGGAGTATCCGGAGTACTTCGCGCTGATGTTCCTGGATCGCAGCGTTCCCCGCATCAGCAAGGACTGGAACCGTTTCGGTTTCGTCGTCGAGATGCGCCAGCAGATGGTCGCGCGGATCCAGCAGGCGATCGAGTCCGGCGCGTTCCCGGCCGGGACCTCGTCCAACGCGGTTTTCCGCGTGCTCCTGACGGCGCTCCACGGCGCCGCGACGATGACGCTGTGCAACCGGTTGGCGGAGGGAGAAGACGCCGACGCGCTGGCACGCATCACTCTCGAGACCGCTCTCATCGGCCTGCGCGCAGGGGCGGGCGTGGGCATTACCGACGATTTTTTTTCGCCCTGCACTCATCCCGACAGCGAGGACAGACCGTCATGATTCGTACGTTGCGTCTTCCCGTGCTGACCGGCGCCGCGATCGCGGCGCTCCTCTCCGCCGCGTGCAGCGGCGAGCGCACCAGCGCGGCCGCTCCGCCGGAGCCCGCATCCGTGGCCATTCATGTCACGCAGGTGCAGAGCCAGTCCATCGATCGTTTCCTGCGCGTCACCGGGTCGCTCGCCGCCGACGAGCACGCCGATGTGGCCGCCGAGACCGGCGGGCGCGTGATCGGCACGCCGGTCGAGCGCGGCACGCGCGTGGCGGCGGGCGCCGTCCTGATTCGCATCTCGGCGACGGAAGCGGACGCGTCGCTCCGCGAGGCCGACGCGAACGCCGCGCAGCTCGAAGCGCGCCTCGGGCTGGCTGCGGGACAGCCGTTCGATCCGATCCGCGTCCCCGAGGTCCTGAACGCGAAGGCGTCGCTCGACTGGGCGGAGGCGGACTTCGCCCGCATCAAGTCCCTGCTCGAGCAGAAGGTGGTCTCGCAGGCGGAATACGAGCAGCGCCTGACGCAGGTGCAGGCCGCGCGGCAGCAGTACCAGACGGCGCAGAACGGCGCGCAGCAGTCGTTCCGATCGCTGCAGGCGGCAAGGGCGCGCGTGGATCTGGCGCGCAAGTCCTCGGCCGACACGGTGGTGCGCGCCCCGTTCTCGGGTCTCGTCGCCGAGCGCCTCGTGAGCACCGGCGACTACGTCACGCGCGGCATGAAGGTCGCCACCGTCGTGCGGATCGATCCGGTCCGCGTCGAGCTCACCGTCCCGGAGCAGTACCTGTCGCTCGTGAAGGCCGGCCAGGCCGTGCGGCTGACCGTCGACGCGTATCCCGGCGACGTGTTCACGGCGAAGGTCCGCTTCGTGTCCCCCTCGCTCAAGGCCGACCAGCGCGCGCTGACGGTCGAGGCGATCGCCCAGAACACCGACAACCGCCTCAAGCCCGGGCTCTTCGTGACGGCGCTCCTTCAGCAGCCGTCGCCGGCCCCGGCGATGCTCGTGCCGGCCTCGGCCGTCGAAACGGTCGCCGGCACCAGCCGGGTCTACGTGGTCAAGGGCAACCAGGTCGAAGAGCGGATCGTGACCATCGGGGAAAAGGTCGGAGACCGCGTCGAGCTGGTCACGGGCGTCACAGCGGGCGAGCAGGTCGCCGCGAATCCGCGCGGGAAGCTGGCCGACGGCGTCCGCGTGCAGGTCGAAGGTTAAGTCATCATGCAGTGGTTAGCCGCCATTTCCGTCAAGCGTCCCGTCTTCGCGAGCGTCCTCGTCCTCGCGCTGACGGTCATCGGCGCCTTCGCGTTCACGCGCCTCGGCGTCGACCGCTTCCCGAAGGTCGACTTCCCCACCATCGTCGTCACGACCAGGCTGCCGGGCGCCGCGCCGGAGGAAGTCGAGACCGAGATCTCCGACAAGATCGAGGAAGCGGTCAATACGATCAGCGGGATCGACGAGCTTCGATCGACCTCGTCCGAGGGGGTGTCGATCGTCATCGTCTCGTTCCTCCTCGAGAAGGACGTCGACATCGCGGCGCAGGAAGTGCGCGACCGCGTGAACCGCGTCATTTCGCAGCTGCCGCACACCATCCAGCAGCCGGCCGTCGAGAAATTCGACCCGGATTCCGCCCCCGTGATGACGCTGGCGGTCGTCGCCGACAAGCCGGACAAGCCCATTCGGGACATCACGGAGTACGCGGACAAGACACTGCGCCGGCAGCTCGAAAGCGTGAACGGCGTCGGCCAGGTGGTGGTCGTCGGCGGCCGGCAGCGGCAGGTCAACGTGTCGCTGGATCCCGCGCGCCTCGAGGCGCACAACCTGACGGTCACGGACGTGTCGCGCGCGCTCCAGGCGCAGAACGCCGAGATCCCGGGGGGGCGCGTCGAAGCCGGCGCGCGGTCGATGACGCTGCGGACCCGCGGACGCGTGCAGTCGGTCCAGGAGTTCGGCGACATCGTGGTCCGCGAGCAGGCCGGCCATCCCGTCCTGCTCCGTGACGTGGCGACCGTCGAAGACGGCATGGCCGACGCGACGACGCGCGCGAACGTCAGCGGGAAGCCGACCGTCCTCCTCGCGATCCGCCGTCAGTCCGGCTCCAACACCGTCCAGATGGTCGACGCGGTCCGGGAGCGCCTGGCGGAGATCAAGGGCATCACGCCGCCCGGGTACAGCATCGTCGTCGTCCGCGACCAGTCCGACTTCATCCGGGCGTCGATTTCCACCGTCGAGGAGCACCTGATCGTCGGATCGGTCCTTGCGGCGCTGGTGGTCCTCGTGTTCCTCTGGAACTGGCGCTCGACGTTCATCGCCGCGGTCGCCATCCCGACGTCCATCATCGCGACGTTCGGCCTGATCTGGTACCAGGACTTCACGCTGAACTCGATGACCATGCTCGCGCTGACGCTCGCCGTCGGCATTGTCATCGACGACGCGATCGTCGTTCTCGAGAACATCTACCGGTTCATCGAAGAAAAAGGCATGCCCCCTTTCACGGCCGCCGTGGAGGCGACCAGGGAGATCGGCCTCGCGGTCATGGCGACCACGCTGTCGCTCATCGCGATCTTCGTGCCGGTCGGCTTCATGGGGGGCATCGTCGGCCGGTTCATGAAGAGCTTCGGCCTGACGATGTCGTTCGCCATCATGGTGTCGCTGCTCGTCAGCTTCACGCTGACGCCGATGTTGGCCGCGCGCTGGATCAAGGCGAAGAACCTCGAGAAGGAGAAATCCTCGAAAGAAGCGCGGTTTTTCAAACCCATCGACGACGGCTATCGTCGTCTGCTGTCCTGGTCCCTGGCCCATAGGGGCGTCATCGCCGGCCTGGCGGTCCTCATCCTGCTGAGCAGCGCGCCGCTGTTCATGCTCGCCAACAAGAACTTCCTGCCGAACGACGACCAGTCGGAGTTCGAAGTCGGGCTCCGGGCGCCGGAGGGGACCAGCATCGACACGACGGAGCTGTCCGCCAACCGCATCGCGGCCCGGATTCGAGCGCTGCCGGAAGTGGATTACACGCTGGTCACCATCGCGGACGACCCCGCGCAGACGCAGAACTCGGGCACGATCTACGTCCGCCTGAAGCCGCTCGACCAGCGGTCGCGGGATCAGTTCGCCGTGATGGACGACGTCCGCGCGACGGTGCTGCCCGAGTTCGCCGCAGCCAGCCTGCGCACCGGCGTCAGGCCGGTCGCCATAATTGGCGGCGGAGGCAACCAGAACGCGGAGATCCAGTTCACGATCAACGGGCCCGACCTCGGGAAGCTCGAGACCTTCGCGGCGGCGATGGCGGACGCGGCGCGCAAGCAGCCGGGGGTGGTGGACGTCGATACGTCGCTGAACGTCGGGAAGCCGGAGCTCTCGGTGCGCCTCGACCGCCTCAAGGCGGCCGACCTGGGGGTGCAGGTGGCGGACGCGGCCGAAGCGCTGCGGCTCCTCGTCGGCGGCGACCAGGTGACCACGTACAATGAGGGCGGCGAGCAGTACGAGGTGCACGTCCGCGCGCTCGCCCCCGGGCGGGGGTCGGCGACGGCCATCGGGCAGCTTACGGTGCCGTCCTCGAGGCTCGGCAGCGTGCCGCTCGACAACATCGCCGACCTGCGCGAAGCCACGGCGCCGAGCAACGTCGACCGCCTGAACCGCCAGCGTCAGGTGACCGTGTATGCGGGACTCCTGCAGGGCGTGTCGCAGACGCCGGCGATGGACGCGATGACGAAGGCGGCCGACGCGCTGAACATGGGCGCGGGCTACAGCTCGCGGTTCGCGGGACGGTCGCGCGAGCTCGGGCGCGCGGCGCAGAACTTCCTGATCGCGTTCGTGCTCTCGCTGGTGTTCATGTATCTGATCCTCGCGGCGCAGTTCGAATCGTGGCTGCATCCAGTCACGATCCTGCTGTCGCTGCCGCTGACGCTGCCGTTTGCGCTGTTGTCGATCGTCATCACGCGGCAGTCGCTGAACGTCTTTTCGGCGCTCGGGTTGCTCGTACTGTTCGGCGTCGTGAAAAAGAACTCGATTCTCCAGATTGATCACGCAAATCAGCTCAGGGACAAAGGCATGGAACGTGATACCGCGATTCTTCAGGCCAGCCGCGACCGGCTGCGGCCCATCCTCATGACGACGTTCGCGTTCGTCGCCGGCATGATCCCGCTCGTCCTGTCGAGCGGCGTCGGCTCCGGCACGAACCGCGCGATCGGCTTTGTCATCATCGGCGGGCAGTCGCTCGTCCTGGTGCTCTCGCTGATCGTGACGCCCGTCACGTATTCGCTGCTCGACGATCTGTCGAAGGTGCGGCTCTTCGGCCGGGTCCGCGCGCGGCGAGCCGCGGCCGCGACGGCGGCGGGCGTGGCGCTCCTCGCCCTGCTGCTGCCGACACGCGCCGCCGCGCAGGGCACCCCGACCGGCGAGGTGATCAAGATCAGCGCGGACGAAGTCGCGCGGATGGCGACGGCCAACAACCCGGACCTGGTGGCGGGGGGCTACGATCCGCGGATCAGCGCCGAGCGAGTCGCGCAGGCTCGCGCCGCGTTCCTGCCGACGCTGAACAGCGGGATCCAGCGCAACGTCCAGCAGTCGCCGCCGAGCAGCATCTTCCTCGGCAACAGCGCGACGAGGACCGACAACTGGTCCGGCAACATCGGCCTCGGCCAGCACCTGCCCTGGGGCGGCGGCAACTACAGCGTCGGCTGGAACTCGCTGCGCACGAACGCGACCGCCTCGCTGTCGAACTTCAACCCGTCGGTCACGGCCCAGCTCCAGGCTGTGGTCTCGCAGCCTCTGCTGCGCGACTTCAAGATCGACCCGCTCAAGGCGCAGGTCGTCACGGCCAGGCGCAACCTGGAGATCTCGGACATCGGTCTCGAGGAGCTGAGCGCGACGCTCGGGTCGAGCGCGCAGCGCGCCTACTGGAACCTGGTGCTGGCGAGGGCGGCGGTGTCGGTCCAGCAGCGGTCGCTGGATCTGTCGCTCGAGCTCGAGCGGAACAACAAGGCGCGTGTCGATGTCGGGCAGTCCCCCCCGCTCGACCTCGTCTCGGCCCGCGCGGAAGTCGCACAGCGCCGCGAGGGTCTCATCGTCGCGGAGACGCAGGTCCGGCAGGCCGAAGACCAGTTGCGCGTGCTCGTCCTCGACCCCAAGCGTCCCGATTTCTGGTTCGTACGGCTCGAGCCGACCGATATCGCTCCGCCGATCGGCCCCGCGCCCGACGTGGACGCGGCCGTCAGGAACGCGCTCGGCCAGCGGACCGATCTGCAGCGCACGCGCAAGCAGATCGACAACAACGAGACGGCGCTGGCGCTCGCGAAGAACGCCTCGCTGCCGGACCTCCGGCTGCAGGCCACCTACCTGACGAGCGGCCTCGGCGGCACGGAGTTGCTGCGCACGGGAACCTTCCCCGGCACGGTGGTCGGGCAGCAGTTCACGGCGTTCGGTGACGTGCTGCGGCAGCTGTTCGCCGTGAATTACCCGACGTGGACCGTAGGTTTCACGCTCAGCTATCCGCTCGGCCGCAGCGCGGACCAGTCGACGCTCGTGCGCTCGGGGCTCGAGCGCGATCAGAGCGTCGCCCGCCTCCGGAGCTCCGAGCTGAAGGTGGTCCGAGAGGTTCGGCAGGCCGCGATGCAGCTGGACCAGAATCGCCAGCGCATCGAGACGACGCGGCTCGGACGCGAGTTGTCCGAACAGCGCCTCGACGCCGAGCAGAAGCGCTTCGAAGTGGGGATGTCGACGAACTTCAACGTGATCCAGGCGCAGCGCGACCTCGCCGTCGCGGGCAACGCCGAGCTGCAGGCGCAGCTCGATTACCAGCTGACGCTGATCGCGTACGAGACCGTCCAGCGCGTCGGCGGCGCGTCGGTGGCCACTCCCTCAACCGGCTCGTCGACCGGATCGACCACGGGCCCCACGACGATCACGACCAGCGGGTCTGGTGGCCCGGGCGGCAACTAACGGCTGCCTGTCACGTACGATCTCACGC
>DAIUEK010000097.1:0-6903 GCA_036845165.1 Vicinamibacterales bacterium
CGGCTCTGGCGCTCGATCGCGGCCACCAGCGGCAGGACCGCCTCTCGCGTGAATGCCGGCGCGTACAGCTCTGCGCTCACGGTCGGGCGTCCGTAGGTCAGGGTGCCCGTCTTGTCGAGGATCATCGTGCGGCACCGCGTCAATTGCTCCAGGGCCGCGGGGTCCTTCACGATGATGCCGCGCCGGGCAGCGTTCGAGATCGCACCGATAATCGCGACAGGGATCGCAATCAGCAACGGACACGGGGTGGCGACCACCACGACGCTCAGGAACCGGAGCGGGCTGCCCGACACGCCCCAGGCGAGCCCGGCGAGGATGAGCGCGACCGGCGTATACCAGGCGCCCAGCTGATCCCCGATTCTGCGCAGGCGCGGGCGCCGCTGTTCCGCCTCCTGCATCACGCGCATGATGCGCGCGTACCGGGAGTCGGCCGCGATACGCGTGGCGCGGACGTCGAGCGCCGTCTCGGCATTGATCGCGCCGGAGAGCACGGCTGCGCCGGGCCCCTTCGAGATGGTGAACGGCTCACCCGTCAGGTAGGACTCGTCCATCGCGCCGTGTCCACGCACGACCTCGCCGTCCACGGGGCAGATTTCGTGGGGCCGGATCGACACCTCGTCGCCGACGGCGAGGTCCGCGACAGGCACGTCGTCGAGGACGCCGTTCCGGCGGCGGTGCGCGACCGTCGGCGTGCGCGCGGCGAGCGCGCGCAGCACCGACGTCGCTTCGGCCACCGCAAACTGTTCGAGCGCTTCGCCGCCCGAGAGCATCAGGACGACGATCGCGCCGGCCAGGTATTCGCCGAGCAGCGCCGAGGCGACGATCGAGACGCCCGCGAGGTGGTCGGAGCCGAATTCACCGTGAACGGCGCGCCAGACGAGCCGCGCGACGAGCGGGATGCCGCCGGCCGCCAGGACGACTTGCAGCGGCAGGTCCGCCGTGGATGACGCGGGCGGACCGATTACGTATTTGAGGACGAGTGACAGCAGGATGCCGACGAGCGTCAGGAGCGCGATGACAGCGTTACGTGACATGCCGCGGCTCGCGGAGCAGGACGTACTTGAAGCAGCCGTAGAGCCAGGCCTCTCCGGCGGCGTCGTCATGCCGCGGGTAGATGAGCTCCTCGCGCACGTGCGCATAGTCTCCGCCGAGGCGCGCGACCTCCTGCGCCAGGCGGGCGCGCGCCTGTGCCATGAGGTCCCCGTAACACCGGCCCCACTCTTCGTCGGCGTGCGAGAACGGCGCCTTGACGCGCCTGCTGGTGGCCTCGAGCGTGTGATCGCCGATCGCCTCCGCCGTGAGCGGCGGCAACTCGCGGTGCCAGTACACGATCTGGCGCCCGGTGTCGGCTGGTGCAGTCATCGGCTGGTCCTCATCGGTGTGCCGGAAATCCGGCAGGTGTCTCGAATTATGCCTGGATTTCTGCAAGGAATCAGCCGGGCAGGAGATGTGCAGGATCGCCGTCAGTCCACTGCCCTGGAGCGTGCCATGAGTCTCCCCATCGCCGCCGCGACCGCCCTCGAACAGCGCGTTGCCGAAACGGCCTCGGGCCGCGGGTTCGACAAGGCCATCGACGACTTCGTGCGGCTGCTCGGCACCGTGCCCGATTCGGATCCGCGCGTGATGGGCGGCGACGAGCTCGCCGCGCTCCGCGCCATCGCGGAGACCGTCATCGACCACATCGAGCGCCGGCTCGACGCCCGCACGGATCGCCGGACGAAGCAGGTGGCGCTGGCGAAGGCCGTCTACCGTATTCAGCAGGAGCTCGAGAACATCGATCAGTGGCACCGGCATCGGGCCGGCGCAGTCCCGATCGTTCGCGACATCCTGTAGGCCCTGAAGGAGGATCCATGTTTCGCAATGTGCTCGTCGCCACGGACCTGACCTCGGTCTCCAGGGCGGCCCTGCAGCACGCCGATCGGCTGGCGCGCGACGAACGCGCCCACCTGCACATCCTGCACGTCGTCGAGGATCCGGCCACGCAGCCGTGGGTCGTGGAGACGTACGGCGTGGATTACGAGCGGCTGCGCGCGGAAGCCTGCGGGAGGGGGCGGCGCGCGCTGATCGCGGCGACGCAACGATTGCCACCCGCCACGCGTCGGATGACCACGGAAGCGAGAGTCGGGGTGCCGGCGGACGAGATCCTGAGGTACGCCAAGCGCCAGGCGATCGATCTCATCGTGCTCGGCACCCACGGGCGCGGCCGCGTGGCGTCGGCGTTCCTCGGCAGCGTGGCCGAACGGGTCCTGCGCCATGCCAGCTGCCCGGTCATGATCGTGAGCCCGGGTTCGACGCGCCGGCGGGCCACCGCCGCGTAGGGAGACACCCGCACCCGCCGCGCGTTGCCGGCGTGGACAATCGCCGTCACCTTTTCGCCGGCCGTGACGTGGCTCATTGGAACAACTCCCTCGCGCGCCGCATCGCGTCGCCGAAATAGGCGGCCATCGATGTTCCCGGGCAAGCCAGCTCGAGCACGATCCAGCCGTCGAAGCCGGCATGGCGGAGCGTATCGCGGATGTGCGCCCAGTCGATGATTCCCTGGCCGGGCGGCAGGTGATCGTCGAACTGGCCGCGATGATCGTTCGCGTGGACGTGGATCAGTCGATCCCCGACCAGCTCCATGAACCGATCCCAGTGATGGCCGAGCGTCGTGTGGGCCGTGTCGAAGCACACGCCGACGGAGCGATCGAGCGCCCCGAGCACCGACGCGAACTCGTCGGGATGTCCCCCAATCAGGTGCGGCAGCGGCGTCTCGACGACCAGGGTCGCCTGCATGCGCGCGCAGGCCCTGGCGAGCACGCTCAGCGATTGCACCGCGAGCTCGAGTCGCTGGCTCACGTCCTGACCGTTTCGCTCGACATCGCTGACGTGCACCACGACCCGCGAACCGCCCACGTCGCGGAGCGCGGACGCGGCGGCGAGCGTCGCGCCGATGGCCGCGTGACGATGGTGCGGATTGGGATCCGTCAAATCCAGGAGACCGCCGAACGGCGCGTGAATCGCCACGGGCTCGATGGCCCATTCGGCCAGGCAGCGCCGGACACCGGCGATCTGATCCTGGCTCCAGGGATCGAAGTGGCGCGGAGGCGTGCCGAGTTCCGCCGCAGTCACGCCCGCCTCGTGCAGCCCTTCGAGCGTCTGCGTAATCGGCCGATCGACGCAGCAGCCGGTGGACACCGCGAACCGCCAGCTCATGGGTGCACCGTCTTGCGCAGGCGTTCGCGGTCCACGCGCAGGTCCCGCCTGCAGCCCTTGTCCGGACACAGCCCCTTCTCCTGCGCCGACCGGCAGTTGAAGTCAATGGTCTCGTCGATCCCCGTCGCGAGCATCGCCGCGAACACGCGGACGTCGAACTCGGCGCGCGTCCGCGCGTCGAGGCGGTTCCAGCGCCCCTGCCATCCGAAGTCGGCGGCGTACCGCGAGTGCACGATCGCCGCGATCTCGCGCGGCGGCATGCCGTCCGCCATCAGCCACCGCGTGACGTGCTGAATCACGGCGGGCTGCAGCAGCAGGTCGTTCGGCGCGGTCAGCGGATGTCTCACGCAGTCGGGCAGGCGTTTCAGCGCGAGCCGCCCGAAGACGACGCCGAGCTCGTCCACCCGCCATGGGGGCGCGGCGTAAAACGCCCGGTGACACGCGCCGAGGGTCGACGTCTCGTAGGCCGCCGTCAGCCGGGCGACGCCGCCGGTGACCGTGGGGAGCACCGCCGAATAGGCGCGGGCCGCGCGCGCGGCATGCCGCAGCTCCCGGCCGTGGGAGAGCAGGTGGGCGAGCGACTCCCGGCCGCGCGGCACGGCGATGAACGGCGCACGTCCCGATGCCACGCGTGGGCCGACGATGTCGGGGCGGAACCGATGCTTCTGGTAGGCCCCGAAGGCCACGCGCTGATGGCGCACGTCGAGGGGATCGCCCGCATACGAGATGTCGAGAGAGACGCACTCACGCCCGATCAGGCCGCTGCCGACGACTGTGCCGTTCAGGACGATGGGGATGGGTGACCGCCGGCGGGCCCGTCTGAGAATCGCATGGGCGAGGAACTCGCCGAGCATGCCGGCGCCGACATAGGCGCGCGCGTGCCTCGGCGGGATCCCGCTGGAGATCCACGGCGGCCGCCGGACGGCCGTCCACTCCGCCCAGCGGGGCACCTCCGGCAGCAGCGCCGCGATCCGGTCCACGACCACCGATTCGAGCGGCACGCGCCCCGTGAAGTGATAGCCCTGTCCGGTCATCAGCGGGAAGAGCGGCAGTCCGAAGCGCCGCAGGACGTGCTGCGTCGCGCGGTACACCGGCTCGAGCTTGAAAAACACCTCCGCGGGATGATCGAAGGCTTCGCCGCGCGCGTCGATGTTCAGGTAGTCGATGTCGAGGTGAATCAACAGGTCGGCCGTGTCCCACGTCGATCGCGCGATGTCGGCGCCGCTTCTGAGCAGGGCGTCGAGCTGGTTGGCCGGGTAGCGCCGCGTCTGTTCCCAGGTCACGAAGGGCCCGTCCTCGCTGCCGACGGCCGCAACATACATGCAGGTGGGTGGCCGTTCGTCCGAGCCGCCGCAGTACTCGCGGATGCGCCGCCGGACGTCGGGAACCGCGTAGTAGTCCGCGAGCGAGTCAATCCGGACCATCGACGGTCACCACTCGTCAACCGGACGCGTCCACCGGCACGGCCCGCACGTCGAGCGCCACCGTCACGCGCCCGCCCAGCATCCGCGCGATCGGCGACTGATCTTTCGCCTGGTCCGCGAGCGCGGACAGCCGCTGCGCATCCTGCGGCGTCCTGACGACCGCACACGCGGACAAGACGATGGACCGCGCGGCGGTCGGGTCTGCCGCAACCTCCAGCCGGCCTTTGGAGACGTACCCGAGGAGCGTGATCCCCGCGTCTTCAGCCAGCGCCAGCAGCGTGCTCATGAAGCCGCCTTCGGCCGCCAGCAAGAGCAATTGCTCGGGCACCCAGTCGCCGCCGGGACCCATCGTCAGCGACAGACCTTCGCCGGCGCACCCGGTGCCCGCCAGGCCCGCGTCCCACACCGTTTCGGTCGTGAACGGCGCGTGCGGCGCGCGAGGCTGGTCAGCCATCGCCTCATGACCCCGATTGCGGCTGTCGGGCGAAGAACCCGACGACCGGGCGCGTGATCGCCGCGAAGTCCTCGTAGCGCATCGCGACGGCGTCGTGGTGCGTGCCGGCGTTGAACACGATCTGCACCTCCGCGGCCAGCGCGGCGTCCACGAAGACCGGCTGCTTGTACAGCGGCCCGAGGGGTGGCATCGCCCCGCGCTCGCAGTCGGGATAGAGCCACCCCAGCTCGTTCTCCGCGGCGAGCCTGATGATCGACGCGCCGGCCAGAACGGCCAGCCGGGACAGATCCACTTCCAGATCGGCCGGGACGACCGCCTGGATCGGCTGTCCGTCGGCAAAGCAGATGACCGCCTTGGCCCAGTCGCGCCCGGGCACATGCGACACGGCCGCCTCCTCCTGGGCGGTGTAGGCCGCGGGATGGGGAAACACGGCATACGCGACGTTCGCGCGCCGGAGAAACTCCTGAACGGAGGGAGAAACAGACATAAATCCTCCTCGTCCACAGACGCCTGCGGAGCCGCTGCCGGTCTTCCGGAGATTGACTCGCGCAACATCCGTGTGCTGCAATCGCTCTGCCCGCGCGGCGCACGGGCCGGCGCGCGACGGTGCCGGACCTCCGGCAATCACACGCCGCGCTCGCAGCGAATCGGGCATCCCGGACAGCAATCGTCCCGGCATCCCACGTGCAGCAGCTACAGGGGGGCGGCCATGAATCTTTCGACGACGTACCTGGGACTGACGCTCGCGCACCCGTTCATGGCCGGCGCCTCGCCCCTGGCCCATCACCTCGACAGCGTGAAACGGCTCGAGGACGGCGGCGCCGCGGCGATCGTGCTGCACTCGCTCTTCGAGGAGCAGATCACGATGGCGGACTCTGGACGCATTCACCAGATGGATCCGGCGGACCCGGAGTTCGCCGCCATCCTCTCGGCCTATCCCCCGATGGAGCGATACGCCCTCACCCCCGACGAGTATCTGGAGCACGTCCGCCGTGTGAAGGACTCGGTGAACATTCCCGTCATTGGATCGCTGAACGGCGTCACCCGGGAGGCCTGGTTGAGAATCGCCCTCGACATCGAACAGGCGGGCGCGGACGCGCTGGAACTCAACATGTACGAGGTTGCCGCCGATCCCGACGATTCGGGAGACGCGATCGAAACGCGGATTCGCGATGTCACCGCCGCCCTCAAGGCCACGGTGACGATCCCGATCGCCGTCAAACTGTCTCCGTACTTCACGGCGTTCGGCCACGTCGCGCGTCAGCTCGACGGGGTGGGCGCCGACGGCCTGGTGCTCTTCAACCGCTTCTATCAACCCGATATCGACCTGGCCGCGATGACAGCGGCGCCGCGCATCGAACTCTCGACCAGCGCGGAGCTGCTGCTCCGCCTGCGATGGATCGGCGCGCTCCACGGCCGCATCCGCGCCTCGCTCGCGCTCACCGGCGGCGTGGCCACCCCCGAGGACGGCATCAAGGGCCTGCTGGCGGGCGCCCACGCCGTGCAACTGGTCTCCGCGGTGCTGCGCCAGGGGCCCGCCTTCTTCACGGTGATGCGCGAGGGACTCGTCCGCTGGATGGAGTCCCGGCAGCTCACGTCGATCGACGAGGTCCGAGGCCGGGTGCGGTTCGAGGACTTCGGCGACCCTGGCGCGCTCACGCGCGCCACGTATCTCCGCACGCTTCAGAGCTGGCCCACGGCCGGCTGAACCCGGGAACATCCCGGCATCGCTCGTCCGGCGACGGTTGATTTCCCCGGACCTCCTACCAGGCGGCCGGGGCGCGGTGGCGCTTCGTGTGCGGCACCCGATGCGTCGCCAGCCGCCGGGTT
>DAIUEK010000098.1:0-6881 GCA_036845165.1 Vicinamibacterales bacterium
GCTCAGGGCAAAGCTGAACGGGCGCAACCGGATCGAACGCGTCGCGCTGCTTCCGACGTCGCTCACCATCTTCGGGGCCGCCACGATACTCGGCCAGACGCCACGCGACGTCGCGCGCCTCATCCGCGACGGCACGCTGAAGGCCTCCCGCCGCGGGCGGCACTTTCATGTCGACCGCGACCTGATCGAGGCGTATCGGAAAGAACAGGTGAAATGCTGAATGTCGAATGCTGAAGCTTCAGCGTTCAGCATTCAGGCCTTCACCCTTCTTTATCCTCGTACTCGATCTTCAGCTTCGCGACGACCGCCGGATCCGCGAGCGTCGTCGTGTCGCCGAGCGCCTTGCCTTCGGCGATGTCGCGCAGGAGGCGGCGCATGATCTTGCCGGAGCGCGTCTTCGGAAGATCCCCGGCGAACAGGATCTGATCCGGCCGCGCGATCCCGCCGATCTTCCTGACGACGTGCTCCTTCAGCTCCGCGACGAGCGCGTCGGATGGCGCGTACCCCTCCTTCAGCGTGACGAAGGCGGCAATCGCCTGTCCCTTGATCTCGTCCGGCTTGCCGACGACAGCGGCTTCGGCGACGCGCGGATCATCGACGAGCGCGCTCTCGACCTCCGCCGTGCCGAGCCGGTGCCCCGCGACGTTCAGCACATCGTCCACGCGGCCCAGCAGCCAGTAGAAGCCGTCCTCATCCAGGCGCGCGCCGTCGCCGGTGAAGTACGCGCCGTCGGGCCACTGGCTCCAGTACTGCCTGACGAAGCGATCGGGATCGCCGTAGATGCCGCGGAGCATGGCGGGCCACGGCTTCGTCAGCGTGAGCAGGCCGCCGCCGTGTTCGACGCGGTGGCCCCTGAGATCCCGGATCTCGGCGAACACCCCGGGGAACGCCTGCGTGGCGGAGCCCGGCCTGGTGCTCGTGATGCCCGGGAGCGGCGTGATCATGATCATGCCGGTCTCGGTCTGCCACCACGTGTCGACGATCGGACAGCGTTCGCCTCCTATGTGCAGGCGGTACCAGACCCACGCCTCGGGATTGATGGGCTCCCCAACCGATCCGAGCAGCCGCAGCGAGCGGAGATCGTGCTTCGCGGGCCAGTCGATGCCCCAGCGCATGAACGCGCGGATCGCCGTCGGCGCCGTGTAGAAGATGGTGACGCCGTGGCGCTCGATGATGTCCCAGAAGCGATCCTTCTGCGGCCAGTCGGGGGCACCTTCGTACATCACCACGGTGGCGCCGTTCGAAAGCGGGCCGTAGACGACGTAACTGTGGCCGGTGACCCATCCGATGTCGGCGGTACACCAGTACACGTCGTCTTCCTTGAGATCGAAGACCCACTTCGTCGTGGCGTACGTGCCCGTCAGGTAGCCGCCAGTCGTGTGGACGACGCCTTTCGGTTTTCCCGTCGTGCCGGACGTGTAGAGGATGTAGAGCATGTCCTCGGAGTCCATGGCCTCGGGCTCGCAGTAAGGCGCGGCGTGGCGCATCAGCCGGTGGTACCAGCGATCGCGCGCAGGATGGCTCAGCGGCGCGTCGTCGATCGCATCGGCCCCTGCGGGCCCCTCGGCCGCGCTCGGGGCAGACTGCCGGCGCACGACGACAACGTGCCTGATCGACGGGGTGTCGCACAGCGCTTCGTCCGCTATCTTCTTGAGCGGGACGATGTGTCCGCGGCGGTACCCGGCGTCCGCGGTGACGAGCAGCACGCACTGCGCGTCGTTGATCCGATCGCGCAGCGATTCCGCGCTGAACCCGCCGAAGACGACGCTGTGGACGGCGCCGATGCGCGCGCAGGCGAGCATCGCGATGGCCAATTCGGGAATCAGCGGCAGGTACAGCGCGACGCGATCGCCGCGCGTCACGCCGAGCGATTTGAGCACGTTCGCGAACGCATTGACCTCGCGATAGAGATCCCAGTACGTCAGCGTCCGGCGATCGCCGGGCTCGCCTTCCCAGATGAACGCGGCCTTGTTACGGCGGGGACCCCTGATGTGGCGATCGAGGCAGTTGGCGCTGGCGTTGAGCGTTCCGCCGACGAACCACTTCGCGTTCGGCGGCTTCCACTCGAGCACGCGTGACCACGGCGTGATCCATTCGAGCTCGGAGGCGAATGCCGCCCAGAACGCTTCGGGATCGGCGGCCGCGCGCGCGTAGACGCCGGGATCGCGCGCGTTCGCGTCGCGCCGCCACGCGTCGGCGGGCGGAAAGCTGCGGTCTTCCTGCTGGAGGTTGTCGATTTCGTCCATGTGTCACTTCAGGCCCTTGGCGAGCGCGGCGATGCGCGTGCGGACCTCAGCCATGTAGGCCGCCTGCTCCGGGCCCGCGTACTGGATGAACAGCCGGTAATGCTCGAGGGCCCGGGACACTTCACCCCCCTCTTCGTACTGCCGCGCGAGGTTGTAGTGCGCGGCGGCGTTGCGCGGATTGATCTCCAGCGCGCGACGGAGACTGCCCTGCGCGTCGCCGAGCTGGCCGGACGCTTTCTGGGCGAGCGACAGGTTGACCATCGCGTCCGCGTTCTTCGGATCGAGCTGAAGCGCGGTGCGCGCTTCGACCGCGGCCGCGTCGGCGCGCCCCAGGTTGAGCAGGGTCGCCGACAGGTTCACGTGCGCCGTGACGTACTTCGGCTCGATCGCGATGACGCGTCCGAACTCCCGCGCGGCCTCTTCGAGCAGGCCTTTGCCCAGATACAGGTGCCCGAGGTTGTTGTGCGCCTCGAGATTCATCTCGTCGCGCTGCAGCACGGCCTTGTAGTGCATCAGCGCCTGCTCGAAATCCCCGGAGCGCTGGTAGTACAGCGCGAGCTGAAATTCATCAGGCGCCGGGGCGGCGGGCACCGGCGGCGCCTCGGGGCGCGGCGGCGGCGCCGTCTCCACCGGCCGGGGCCTGGACCTCGGAGCGGGCGGTGGCGCGGCCACGACGGGGGCCGGTGGATTCGACGGAGTCGCCTTCGGCGGTGGACTCACCACAGGCGGATTCGACTCTGATTTCTTCGCCGGGGCGCTCACCGCGGGTGGACGAGGTTCGAGGATCGACGTCCGAGGATCGTTCTGGGGTTTTCCGGTCCTCGGATCTCGACCCTCGATCCTCGATGCGGCAGGCGGATTCGACTCCGGTTTCTCCGCCGGGGCACTCGTCTTCGGTGGCGGGACAGGCGCCGGTGCGGGCGCGGCAGCCGCCGGCGGCACGGGCGCCGGTCTGCTCACCGGAGCCGGCACCGGCGGTGCGTTCCGCGCGAGGGTGCTCGTCGGCGCTGGTGAGGCGTCCTTTACGGGCGCCGAGGGGGACCACAGGACCCAGGCCATGAGCCCGACCGCGCCGGCTGCGGCGGCGGCGATCGTCAGTGTCGAGCGCGTGATCCGCGGCTTGTCAGACTTGTAGCCGAGCGCCGCAAGGACAGCGTCCGCGTGAGCGGCCCGCCCCTTTTTCGGCGCGTCCGCGGGCTCGCGCCCGCGTCGCAACGCATCGTGAATTCGGCTCACTGCTTCGAGGCAACCAACTGAACGAGCAGGGTGGCGTACTCACGATAGTGCCACATCGCGACCCCCCCGGCGGTCAGGACGGCCGTCGCGGTCATCCCGGCGGCAAACGCCGCAAATCGCTGCCGGACCCAGCCGCGCATCGTGCGCCTGGGCCGCTCCAGCTCGAGCGATGCGGCGGCGCTTTCCACGTACTCGGGCAGGATCTTGTTCGTGTGCGCCGAGTACCCGGACAGAAGCGCGCGATCGCACAGCAGGTTGATGAGTCGCGGGATGCCCGCGGTATAGCGATGCACGCGCCCGAGCGCCTTCGGCGCGAACGACACCGCCGCGCCGCCGCCCGCCACCGAGAGGCGATGCTGCACGTACGCCGACGTCTCGTCCGGCGACAGCGGCTTCAGGTCGTAGCGGATCGACACGCGCTGGTCCAGCTGGCGCAGCTCCGGCCTCTTGAGCAGGTCCTTCAAGTTCGACTGCCCCACGAGGACAATCTGCAGCAGCTTTTCCTTCTCGGTCTCGAGGTTCGACAGGATGCGGATCTGCTCGAGCACCTGCAGCGGCAGGTTCTGCGCCTCGTCGATGATGAGCAGCGCCTGCGCCCCCAGCGACTGCAGCGACAGCAGGAACTCGTTCAGCGTCTCGATGAGCTCCGCCTTGCTGACACCCGCCAGGCGGCCGCGCTTGATTTCCTCGCGCGACACGACGCCGAACTCCTGCAGGACGAGCCGCAGCAGATCCTCTTCCGACAGGAACGGGTTGAGCACCAGCGCCGTGAACGTCTTCCTGTCGATCTGCTCCAGGATCGCCCGGCACAGCGTCGTCTTACCGGTGCCGATGTCGCCCGTGATGACGACGAAACCCTCGCGGCGCCGGATGGCGTACTGCAGCAGCTCGAACGCATTTGCGTGCGACGCGCTCTTGAAGAGGTACTTCGGATCCGGCGTGAGGCTGAACGGCTTTTCCGTGAACCCGTAATAGTCCTCGTACATATCCAGTCTCCTGCCTTCTGCCTTCTGCCTTCTGCCTTCTCTACCTGCTGGCTGCTGAGAACGTTCCCGGCGTCACGACCGTCGGCTTCAACAGCACGACCAGCTCCGCGTGACCCGTCTGCTTCTGCTGCGCCCCGAAGACACCCATGATCCCCGTCGCCGTGGTCGCGAACGGCGTTGGACGCGTCAGCCCCGACACCATCACCGTGTTGCCATCCATCACGCGCGTCACGGTCTCCTCCTGGCTGGTACGCGTCAGCGGCGTCGACTTCAGGAATCCCTGCTTCTGATCCCCCGCGTGCTCTTCCCACGCATGGGACACGCTCAACTGGACGATGCCGTCCGCGGAGATCTGCGGCACGACCGTCATCGTCAGCGACGAGCTCCCGGGGGTCGACATGCGGACCATCGCCGGTTCGTTGTTGAGCGTGGTGACGTCGGGCGCCCAGAGATCGCGAATCTCTCCCTGCGCGGCCAGCGCGTTGCGCAGCGCCAGCGGGTCCGCGGCGACGCCCGCTTCCGGCGCGTCGCGCGGAAGGCCGAGCGTCTCGCGCACGAGGCGCCAGTCGATCGACGCGGCCTCTTTCAGCGTGACTTCGAAGGCCCGCGCCTGCAGCCGCACCTGCCGCCCGGAGCGCTCGTGCAGCGTCTCGATATACAGCCCGACGCGATCGAGCCGCTCGGGGAAGTCCGTCACCTGCGCCAGTCCCTGGCGCCTGTCGATGTGCACGCGACCGCCGTCCGACAGCAGCGTCTGCACGCCGTCGGCAATGCTCGTGAACACGTCGTCCGCGTTCACCGTCGAGGCGAGCGTCACGCTTCCGCCGGCGTCGGTCGCGCCGGCCGTCCGCTGCAACCCGCGCTGCACGTTCAGCATGTTCAGGTCGTACAAGCGCGTTTCCACCTGGTGGGGGACGACGACAATGACGGTTCCGCGCACGTCGAAGTCGAGCCCGAGCGGCGTCAGCAGCGTCGTCAACGCTTCACGGATCGTCAGGTTCTTCAGCTCGCCACGAAACGCCCCTTTCGCGGCGGGATCGATCGACAGGCTGAACGGCGTGCCCTCCACGAGCAGCGCCAGGACCTCATCGATCGGCCGCGGCTCCGCGAACGTGAGGCTCAAGCGCCGCGGGGAATCGAGCGTGGTGTCCCGCGGATCGATCTGCGTGACCGCGAGCGGCGGAAGCTGGGATCCGGCGGGGCGCGGCGGCTGTTGGAGGGCCGGCGGCTGCGACACGCCCTGGCCAGCCCCGCCCCCGGCGAGCTTGGTCACGGGCATGTCCTGCGCCCACACCCGGAGGGTCAGGACCGTCACCGCCGCGAGAGAGGCGCGCAGCATAAAATATTAGCTGTCAGTGGTTTACGGCCATAACACTCCAGGAAATGCCCGGAAGCGCGCGCCGCTGCACACTTTTGCTAGACAGGTTTTCGGTGTGGAGGGACGAAAACGATAGAGGTTCCAGGGTTCTAGTCTAGGGTTGCTAGGGTTCTAGGGTTCTAGGGTTCGAAAGGCCCAGACCTCGCGAATTTGAGCAACTCGAACCTTGGAACCCTCGAACCCTCGAACCCTAGAACCTTCTCTAGAGCCCCGGCTGCGGCGGAAGGATGTCGACGGTCCCGGGAGGCGGCGGCAGATCCTTCTTCTTGAACAGCGCGACGCCGAGCAGGCCGCCGAGCATCCCGAAGACGAGGCCGATGCACACTGAGAAGACCAGCTTGATGGCGGTCAGCGCGGCGCCGACGTTCATGTTTTCGAGCATGTTCCGCGTTTCCGCCGGGATGTCCGGGTTACTCGCGAGGACGCGCTCCATGATCTGCCGCTGGAACGGACCCATCATCATCTCGACGGGAATCGACAGCAGCGTGCCCAGCACCCCGCCGACGAGCCCCGCGAGCAGGCCGACGAGTGCGCCGTCCGCCGCGGCAATCGGATACGGGTGGTTCTGCTGCATCAGGTACGTGGCCAGCATCCCTCCACCGATCACCCACAGGCAACAGCAGTTGCCGAGGTTGATGAGCGGCAGCGCCGAGAGGACCCCGATGAACAGGCCACCGAACAACGCCGGTTGGAGCTTGGCTGCTGGATGCATCAGTCGTAGTACTCCAGTCCGAGATGGGTGATGAGCTCTTCGCCGCGCATATAGCGCAGCGTGTTCTTCAGCTTCATCAACTGGATGAACAGGTCGTGCTCGGGATACAACCCCGCCGCGTGCATCGGGCTCTTGTAATAGAACGAGAGCCATTCCTGGATCCCGCTCATCCCCGCCCGCTTCGCCAGGTCGAGGAACAGCGCCGTGTCGAGCACGATCGGCGCCGCCAGGATGCTGTCGCGGCACAGGAAGTTGATCTTCAGCTGCATCTTGTAGCCGAGCCAGCCGAAGATGTCGATGTTGTCCCAGCCCTCTTTGTTGTC
>DAIUEK010000099.1:0-6864 GCA_036845165.1 Vicinamibacterales bacterium
CCCCAGACGATGTTGTCGCACTCGGAGGCGTCGCACGTCGTGCCCCACACGATGTTGTCGCAGTCGCCGCCGCCGCACTCGGTGCCCCAGACGATGTTGTCGCTCTCTGCCCCGAGCGTCGTCGAGGGGTCGCTGCCGGTGTCCCAGACGATGGTGCCTGCCCCGAGCGCAGTCGAGGGGTCGCACCCTGCCCCGAGCGACGTCGAGGGGTCGCCGTCGGCAGGGCAGGCCGTGCCCCAGGCGACGTTCCGGCCCTCGGGCGTCTTCGCGCTGCCCCAGGTGACGTCCGTGCGCCAGGCGCTGGCGGCGAGGCGGAGCTGGCCGCCGCTGACGCGGTGGTTGCCCCAGATGACCTGCGCGCTCCATGGCGTGGTGTCGGCCTGGATCGCCTGCCCCGCCATGGCCCCGCCCTCGGCAGGCGGCAGCAGGCTCGCGCCCGTCGAGAGCGACTGCGCGAGCTCCACGGCGCCGCGCGCGTTGAGGAAGCCGGCTCCCTGCGTCAACGCGTTGTAGGTGTCGTGCGACTCCGCGGTGTATTGCAGGATCGCCTTCACGAGGTTCGGCGTCAGCGCGGGATTCGCCTGCAGCATCAGCGCGATCGTGCCGCTGACGACCGGCGCCGCCATGCTCGTGCCGCTCAGCGAGAGGTACGGCTCGCTCGCGGTCTGGACCGTTCCCCAGAGCCGCATCCGCGGCTTCGTGTTGAACAGCGTGCTGCCGGCTTCGGTGAGCGACTCGATGCCGACGCCGGGCGCGACGAGATCCGGCTTCGCCTGGAAATCGATCGCCGAGGGGCCGCGCGAGCTGAAGCCGGCGATGGTGTCGTCGGAGCGATCCGTCGTCCCGTTGTGGCTCGAGGCGCCGACCGTGATCACCCAGGGCGCGTTGCCGGGCGCGCCGATCGCGCCGTACTGCGGCGTGCCGTTCGGACCCTTGCCGAGATTGCCCGCCGCGGAGACGACCACGAGGCCCGCTTCGACCGCGCGCTTCGCGGCGAGCGTCAGCGGGTCGGTGGTGTACGACTCGTAGACGCCGGCGGCGACGGAGAGATTAACCACGCGCAGGTGCAGCGCGTCCCTGTTCGCGATGGCGTAGTCGATCGCGGCGATGACGTTGCTGATGTAGCCCTGGCCCGACGCGTCGAGGACCTTCTCGACGAGCAGCGTGGCGCCGGGCGCGATGCCGCTGCGGCGGCCGCCCGAGTCGTAGCCGCTGCCGGCGAGGATGCCCGCGACGTGCGTGCCGTGGCCGTAGTCGTCGTACGCCGACGACTGGAAATTCACGAAGTCGACGAAGCGCGTGACGCGCTCGGACCCGAGGTCGTCGTGCCAGGAGGCGACGCCCGAGTCGATGACGGCGATGCCGACGCCGGTGCCGTCCAAGCCGAGCGTCTCGCGGACGAAGGTGGCGCCGATCGTCGCGCCCGTCCGCTCCAGCGTCCCCTGCACGCGGCGGTCGAGGCTGACGCCGTTCACCCCCGGCAGGTGCGCGAGCGCTTCGAGCGCGCTGTCGGGGACGTCCGCGACCTGGCCGCCGACCGACGACAGGCGGCGGCCGACCGTGCCGCGAAGGCTGCGGATGGCGACGTCGGCCGTGGCGCCCGGAGCCAGGCGGAGGATGACGCGCGAATGGCCGCCCGGCGTCCGCGCGCGATGACGCAGCTCGCGATCGAGCTTCGCGTCACCCAGCGGGGCCCGCGCGGCGGCGTGTGCCGCCGGCGCCAGCGCCGTGAGAATCGCGCCGAGGATGAGAAAGCGTCGAACCATTTTTCGGAGGGTGCGGGCTCTCGCCCGAAGAGTGGGACGGAGTGCAATCCGTCTGCCGGTAGCGTCAAACTTGTAAGGTCACTCTAAAGGCCTTATGGACAGAGACTTACAGTCAAGCTCAGGAAGGCTCCATAAACAGGTGCGCGAATAGCCGGCTGAAATGCGTGCTGTTTTGTAACACTCATTGCGAAAAAGTCGGCTAAGTCCTTATTTTGAAGTGAGCTGCGGTGTGTTCTAAATAAGGCTATTTAATGCGGTGGTTGCTCTATTTTGGAACACGGGCCGGGGCTTCTTCGAGGCCGTATTCCACGATCTTCCGGTAAAGAGTTCCCCGGCTGATCTCCAGGACCGAGGCTGCCTGTTTCTTGTTCCAGTGCACGCTCTCGAGGACGCGCGAGATGTGTGCGCGCTCCGCGTCGGCGAGAGACGGCAGCCGGTCGCGCGAGGACTCCACCGGAATCTCGGATGCGTGGAGGAATTCGATGTCGGTCTGCTTGATCACCCGTCCCGGGGACGACAGCGCCGCGCGCGACACCGTGCTCTCGAGCTCGCGGATGTTGCCGGGCCAGTGGTAATGCATCAGCACGTCGGTGGCGTCTTTCGAGAAGCTCTTGCCGTCGAGGGGCAGGCCGTTGGCGGCGCAGTAGCGGCCGAGGAACCGCTGCGCCAGGACCGGGATGTCGATCGAGCGCTCGCGCAGCGACGGCAGCCGGATTGAGAAGGCGTTGACGCGGTAGTAGAGATCTTCGCGGAACCGCGTGTCGCGGACGAACGCGTCGAGCGGCCGGTTGGTCGCGGAGATGAGCCGGAAGTTCACCTCGATGGACGTGTTGCCGCCGAGGCGCTCGAACCGCCGCTCCTCGAGGACGCGCAGGAGCTTCGCCTGCGCGATGAGCGACATGTCGCCGATCTCGTCGAGGAAGAGCGTGCCGTTGTTGGCGAGCTCGAGGCGCCCCGGCTTGCGATCGTGCGCGCCGGTGAACGCGCCTTTCTCGTACCCGAAGATTTCCGACTCGAACAGCGTGTCCGGCAGCGCCGCGCAGTTCACCGCCTGGAAGCGGTGCGTGCCGCGGCGGCTCAGCTCGTGGATCATGCGCGCCACGAGCTCCTTGCCCGACCCGGTCGGCCCGAGGATGAGGACCGCGATGTCCGACTTCGCCGCGGTCCGGATCCACTCGAAGATGACGAGCATCTTCTCGTCCTTGCCGATCATCTCGCGGAAGCGCTGGACGGCGGGAGACCGGTCTTCGCTGCTGACCGTCGCGCGCCGCTCGAGGAATTCGTCGAGCAGGTCGTGGATGACCTCCCCCTCCAGATGCACGATCCCGTATTTCGGGGCTCCGGGCCCGACGATCTTCTTCGTGATGCCGAACGCGGCCAGCTCGCGGATGCAGTTCTCGACGTCCAGCCGCATCCGGCCGAACGTCTGCATGAGCGCCTCGACGTCGAAGGTCTCCTCCGGCCGGGCGTACATGAACCGCAGGATGCCCGCGCGCAGCGGAGATTGCACGAGCCCCTGGAACTTCGCGGTGATGTCGCCGGGATCCGCGCGCCGCGTGAGGACGTTGTCGGCGTTACTCATAGCGAAACGCTGCATGCTGCACGGCTGAATGCTGGATGGACGGGCGCCGGGTTCAGCAGTTCAGGGTTGAGCATTTTTCCCCCCGTAGTACGCGGTCTGGTACTCGTTGATGAGCCGCTTCATCTCGATCGCGTCGCGCTTCCGGTGTCCGTGGCAGCGCACGGGATCCGATCCGCCGCTCGTCTCGATCACGATGTTCGAGAACAAGAGGTTCGTCGTGATCTCGACGGAGGCGACGTGCGCCATGTGGATCGACTCTTCGCGCCGCCCGACCCACTTCGGCGTGTAGTGCAGGACGCTCGCCGGCGTAATCGCGACCTGCGTCGGAAACAGGTGATTCCCCCGGCTCCAGCGGCTCGCCTGGAACACGTGCTCTCCCGGAAGGCGCCGGCCGCGCATCGCGACGAGCGTGCCGAGCAGGGCCAGCGCAACCACGGCGCCGCCGAGCAGCCAGACCAGCAGCGAGTTCGTATCGGTCGTCATTCGGGAGTGACGCGGCGGCTTACAGTCGCTCCGCAGGGCGTCTACTGTCAAGGTACATCGGAACGGCTACTACCGAGCAACAGTTGTGGGCCCGGGCGCTGAGGCCTTGTTGTATTCTCTGAGAATGCCCCACAGAGCGCCCGGATCGCCGGGCCCTGGCCCCAGCCACTACCTCCAGGGTCAGCCGATCCGCTACTACCGGCCGAAGGGCAGCGCCGAGGTCCGCCAGCTCATCGACGGCGGATTCCAGGCGTTCAACGCCGGCCGGCTCTCGGAGGCCTGCCATATCTACGCGGACAAGATGCTGGCGCCCTCCAGCGACACGACCATCGGCCTGACGGTGGCGGGCGCCCTGACGCCGGCCGGCCTCGGCGGCTGCGTCATCGAGCTGATGGAGCGCGGGCTCGTCGACTTCATGATCAGCACCGGCGCGAACCTCTATCACGACCTGCACTACGCGCTGAACTTCACGCTGCACCGCGGCTCCCCGTTCCTCGACGACGTGGAGCTCTACGAGCTGGGCATCATCCGGATCTACGACGTCCTGTTTCCTTCGACGGTGCTGCTCGAGACCGACGCGTACATCCGCGACTTCCTCGTGCGCTCGGGCCTCGAGGGCCCGATGTCCACGTCCGAGTTCCACTACCAGCTCGGCCAGGACCTGCTCGCGCGCAACCCGGCGTGCGCGGAGTACTCGGTCGTCGCGAAGGCCGCCCAGTGCGGCGTCCCCGTCTACACCTCGTCCCCCGGCGACAGTTCCATCGGGATGAACATCGCCTACCATGAGCTGATGAACGGCGGGACGCTGATGATCGATCCCAACCGCGACGTCAACGAGGTGTGCGCCATCATTCTGGCGGGCCACCAGAACGGGTGCGTCATCCTCGGCGGCGGATCGCCGAAGAACTTCTACCTTCAGGGGCAGCCCACGTTGTGGGAGGTCTACGGCATTCCGAAGGGAGGCAACGACTACTTCATCCAGATCACGACCGACCAGGTCGTCTGGGGCGGGTTGTCGGGCGCCACGCCGGCCGAAGCGGTGAGCTGGGGCAAGATCAATCCCGGGGTGCTGTCGAACACGGTGGTCGCCTACTGCGATTCGACGATTGCCTTCCCGCTGTTCTGCGAGTACGCCGTCGGGTCGGAGCACAATCGCCGCCCGCGCCGGGAGCTGGTGCACAGGCGCGACGCGCTCGTCGCCGACCTGGTGCGGCAGGCGAAGGAAAGGAAGGCGTCGAAGGGTTCGACGGAGCGCATCACACACGAACCCGCCGAGATCGATCGCCATCGCTGATGGGCACGTTGTCGTCGGCACTGGGACCGTTCGCCGAGCGGCTTGCGAACCAGCCGCGCGTATACGCCGACGCGAACATGCCGAACGGCGTCGTCGCCTTCACGCGCGAGACGCTCGGATGGGACGTGTTGTTCGTGCTCGAGCACGATGACTTGCGGCGCGCCCGCGACATCGAGCACTTCCGCCTGGCGCGGCAGCTCGGGCGCACGCTGCTGACGCTGGACCGTGACTATCTGGACGACCGGCAGTTTCCCCCGGAAGAAGGCGCGGGCGTAATCGTGTTCTGCGTGCCCGACGAGCGGTGGCTGCGGCGCCTGCTCACGCGCATGGACCGGGAGTTGTTCCGTACATCGGACGCGCGCGCGCTCCCGCTCGAGCGGCGCACGGTGGAGTGGCATGTCGATGCTCAGCCTGGGTCTTGATCTCTCCGAACGTCCCGCCCGCGCCGTGGTCGTCGATGACAGCGGCGCCGTGGTCGCGCGCGGCACGGGGGCTGACGCCGCGGCCGCGGTTCGCGCCGTCGCACACGCCGGCGCGCCGGAGAGAGCCGGCGTCGCGGTGTCCGCGGACAGCAAGGACGCGATCGGCGTCGCGGGCGTCAGGACGCTCACGCGGTGCACGCCCGGCGCGGCGGCGGTCGCCGCCGAAGCCTGGATCGGCGCCGCCCGCGGCGCGCGGCACGCCATCTGCCTCATCATCGGCGACGAGGTCTTCGCGGGGGTCATGCTCGACGGACAGCCGTGGGGGGGCGCGCACAATCGCGCCGGCGCCGCCGCGTGGCTCGCGCTCAATCCCGTCGAGCGCCAGGATTACCGCAAGTTCGGAAGCCTCGCCGCGGAAGTGTCGGCGAAGGGCATCGCGCGGCGTCTCTCGTGGCGCATCCAGGCGGGGGACCACTCGCGCGTGCTGGAGCAGGCCGGCTCGCTCGAAGCGATCACCGCGCAGCACGTCTTCGACGGCGCGCGCGGGGGTGACGGCGTGGCCATCTCGGTCGTGCGCGACACCGCCAAGTACATCGGCATGGCCGTCGCGACACTCGCCGCGACGATCGATCCCGAGGTCGTGGTGGTGGGCGGCAGCGTCGCGGCCGCGGATCTCATGCTCGAGCCCGTGCGCCAGGAATGCGGCCGCCGCCTGCCGCCCGACGCGATGACGGATCTGCGCGTGGAGTTTTCCACCCTCGGTCCGGACGCGATCGCGATCGGCGCCGCGCGGCTGGCCCCCTCGTCCACATGATCCTGCTGTCGGGCGCGGATCTGGTGCTGCCGGACCGGGTGCTGAGCGGCAGCACGCTGGTGCTCGACGGCGACCGCATCGTGGACATCGTCCCCGGCGCCCTGGACGGCGACTCGCAGGCCCTGCACTTTCCCTTCACCGACCATTACATCGTCCCCGGGTTCATCGACGTGCACGTGCACGGCGTCGAAGGCACCGACGCGCTCGACGGCGGCACGGCGATCTCGACGATGGCCGAGCGGTTGCCGCGATTCGGCGTGACGGCGTTCTGCCCCACGTCGATCGCGTGCGACCCGCCGGCGCTGCGCCGCCTGCTGGCCGGTGTCCGTGCCGCGCGCACGACCCGCCCGCCCGGCGGCGCGCGCGTCCTGCCCGCGCATCTCGAGAGCAACTTCATCAATCCCGAGTACAAGGGGGCGCAGCCCGCGGAGTGCCTTCGTTCCCTCGGTCGATCTTCGGTCCTCGGACCTCGAACCTCCCGCCTTCGCCGCGAGGCGGCTACG
>DAIUEK010000100.1:0-1513 GCA_036845165.1 Vicinamibacterales bacterium
GCGGCATTCTTCGATCCCCATGCGCTCGCGGCGTGGTGGCAGGTCGTTCGTTCGGTGACCACGCCCAGGCCGATGGGCGTTTTCGCGGTGGAATGGGCCCCGACGACCGACGCCGACGATGTCCTCGGACGCCTCGGGGGGGTGTTTCACGGCACCGTGATGGAGTACCTGCCCGGCCGCGAGCTGTTCGTCGCCGATGCGTGGTGGCTGCCCCCCGACGGCGATCCGATCGGTCCGATGGCGCTCGAAGTCAGCTGCCGGATGTCGGGCCCGGTCTGCCGGCTGCACGTGAAGCAGACGGGATTCGAAGATACGCCGCGGTGGCGGCGCTACTACGCGGTGATCGCGAGCGGGTGGCGGTCTTCGCTGGCGGCGCTGAAGGAACACGTGGAAAACGCGCCATGACGACCGGCACCACCGATCGCGGCGGTTTCATCAAGGCTCTCGGCCTGCGCGACGTCGTCCTGATGAACGTCGTGGCGGTCGTGGGGCTGCGGTGGATCGCGCGGGGCGCCAGGGCGGGTCCCGCGTCGGTGACGCTGTGGGCGCTGGCGTGGATCGCATTCTTCGTCCCGCTCGCGGTCGCCTGTTCGACGCTCGCGAAGCGGTACCCGGAACAAGGGGGCGTCTACACGTGGGTCCGCCGCGCGTTCGGCCCCGGGCACGGCTTCATCTGCGGCTGGTGCCTCTGGGTCAACAACCTCTTCTACTTTCCCTCGGTGCTGCTCTTCGGCGCCGCGAACTTCGCGGCGATCGGCGGCGAGCGGTGGCAGGCGATGGGAACCGCGCGCTGGTACTCCGTCGTCTTCGTGCTCGCGGGGATCTGGATCGCGGCGGGCATCAACATCATCGGGCTGCGGCTGGGGAAGTGGCTGCAGAACGCCGGGAGCCTTGGCGTCTGGCTGCCGGTGGGGCTGTTGATGGGATGCGGCGCCTTTGCGTTCGCGCGCTTCGGGTCGGCGACGCCCTTCACCGCGCACTCCATGGTGCCCCGCGGCAACCTGCTCGACACCGTCTCTCTCTGGTCGGCGATGTGTTTCGCGTTCTCCGGCTTCGAGATTTCGTCGCTCATCGGCCAGGAGATTCGCGATCCCGAGCGGACCATCCCGCGCGGCATCTTCATCGCCGGCGCCGCGACGACGGTGATCTACATCGCCGGTTCCGCCTCGGTCCTGGTCGCCGTCCCGGTGTCGTCGTTGAAGGAACTGAGCGGGATCACCGACGCCGTCCAGCTCGTCGCCGGCCGCGTCGGCCTGACGGGACTCGGCGCGCTGACGGGCGGGCTGCTCGCGCTGAACGCGCTGGCGGGCACCGCGTCATGGACGGCGGGCGCGGCGCGCGTGCCGTTTGCCGCCGGGGTGGACGCCGCGATGCCGCGGAGCTTCGCGCGCCTGCATCCGCGCTACCGGACGCCGTATGTCGCGCTCGTCGTGCAGTCGATCGCCGCGTCCGCGATCTTTCTCGCCAGCGTCTTCTTCAGCGTCGCGGGCCGGGCGACCTCGATCCAGGAGGC
>DAIUEK010000100.1:1613-3840 GCA_036845165.1 Vicinamibacterales bacterium
CGCCGCTCCCACCGCCAGCGGCGCCGCGATAAAACTCAGCAGCGCGCCCATCTTGGCGGCGTCGAGCGCGGGTCCCGCGGGGAACGCCGCCGTCGCGAAGAAGAGCGCGACCGTAAACCCGATCCCCGCGGTGATGCCGACCACCAGGACGTCGGCGTACGTCATACCGACCGGACGCGCGAGGCCGGCACGGACGGCCAGCACGGTCATCAACAGGATCCCGATCGGCTTCCCGGCCACGAGCGCGCCCATCACCAGCCACGTGGGCGGACCGATGCTGCTGAAGGGGACCCCGGCGTTTGCCAGCCCGAAGAAGAAGAGGATGATCTGCACCGGCACGCGCCACCAGCGGGCGAACACGTTGAGCGTTTCCGTCCGCCGCGGCGTGGTCTGGTCGAACAAATCGTGATACCGCGGCCCGGCGCGCATGAACGGCACGATCGGCACGAGCGCGAGCGCGGGATGCAGCCCGCCGAGATACAAGGCGAGCCATGACACCGGCCCGGCGCCGAGCACGTAAGGCCAGACGCGGCTCACCCCTGTGCGGCGGAGCCCCCACGCGATGGCCAGCGCCGGGACCATGAGCACCACGAACAGCCGCGGCGAGACGGCTCCGGACGGATAGAACAGCGCGAGCACCAGGAGGCCGAGCGCATCGTCGGCCACCGCCAGGAGCAGCAGGAACGGGATGGCCGGATGCCGCGGTGGAAACACCAGGCGCGCGACGAGATACGAGAAGGCGATGTCCGTCGCGCACGGGATCGCCCATCCGCGAGCCAGCTCGGGATGGCCGAGCGCGTGCGCGCCGCTCCAGTAGAGCCCCGCGGGCAGGATCATCCCGGCCCCCGCCGCGAGGAGCGGCACCGCCGCCTCTCGTGGCGACGCCAGCGCGCCCCCGGGCAGCGTCGCTTCCACGATCTCTTTCGTCGCCAGCCCGAAGAACAACACCATGCCGACGTCGTTGACCAGGAAGTGCGCGGCGTGGGCGAACGCGGCGTACGACGCGGCCGACGTGTTCGCCCACCCGAGCGCCAGGACCGTGCCCGCGACGAGGAGCAGCGATCGGTCGAGGATGAAGGACACGAGGCTCCGGGGCGTGCTACTCCCCAAGCCGTTGCACGTTAAGGAAGTTCGCGTCCTGCCGGCTGAGATCGGGGTTGATGTTGATGAAGACGACGACGGCGTGCGATGGCAGCGTGATCGCCTGGCGGATCGGCTGTTCGAGGGCCTGAACATGTTCGAGATCCGAGACCACGGGCCTGACGCCCCAGTAAAGCGTCAACCGGCGCGCGACGATGTCGGACGGGGTGACGGCCAGGATGGTCGCGCGTGGACGCAGCGACGAGAGCAGCTGCGCGGTCTTTCCGTAGTGCGTGACCGCGATGATGGCTTCGGCCTGCCCGGTGGAGGCGAGCGTGACCGCGGCTTCGCACATCGCACGCCCGTGGACGGTGCGGAACGCATCGAAGCTGTCGCGCGGCGGCTCGCTCGGATCGGACCCGCCGAGCCAGACGTCCGCGGCGAGCGGGGCGGCCGGCATCGCGACGGTCTCCGCGTCGCAGATGATCGCCGAGAGGGTCTGGACCGCTTCCACCGGGTACTCGCCGGCGGCCGTCTCCCCCGCCAGCATGATGGCATCCACCCCCTGGTCGACCGCCGTCGCCGCGTCGCTGACCTCCGCGCGCGTCGGGCGCGGCTGCGTGCGCATCGACTCGAGGACCTGCGTGGCGACAATGACCGGACGCCCCAACGCGCGCGCGCGCGCAATGATGGCCTTCTGCACGCGCGGGACCTGCTCGAGCGGACATTCCAGGCCGAGATCCCCGCGCGCCACCATCACGCCGTCCGAGGCGGCGAGGATCGCATCGAGATGGTCGAGCGCCTGCGGACGCTCGATCTTCGCAATCAGCGGCACGTCGGCCGTCGCCGCGCGCATGATCCGCCGCGCGGTGTGCATGTCGTCCGGTGTCTGCACGAAGCTCAGCGCGACCATGTCGACGCCGAGCGCCAGGCCGAACCTGAGATCAGCTTCGTCCTTCGGCGTCACCGCGGCCGCGGGCAGCTTCACGCCGGGCGCATTGATGCCCTTGTGCTCTCCCAGCGTCCCGCCGTTGACGACGAGCGTGACGAGCTCGCCGCGGGATCGTTCGGTCACGCGCAACTCGATCTTCCCGTCGTCCAGCAGGAGACGATCGCCCGGCTGCGCCGACGCCACCAGCTCGGCGTA
>DAIUEK010000100.1:3940-6842 GCA_036845165.1 Vicinamibacterales bacterium
CCGAGCGTCGCGATGATCTTGGTGTGGCGCAACACGCTACGAGGCCCCCAGCCACGGGTCGACGAGCGCCTTCGGGATGCGCATCGCCTCGGCGTCCGCGAGGGCGTCGTTCAGCTGGTGGAGTCCGTACCGTCGCGCGCCGATCTTCTTGAACGGAATGGCGGGGTGGCGCTCGAGGATCGAGAGTGCCCGAAGGAAATGGCGCGCCTCGCTTCCCCAGCAGCCGCGAATCTCGAGATGCTTCCGGTTGATCTGCTGGTGCGCGTTGATGGTGCTGTCGCCCACGTCGGTGTAGTGACCCGCGATGACGTAGCGGCCGCCCACGCGCGCCAGGTCGAGCCCTTCCGATATCGCCGCCGCGGCGCCGGCGGCCTCAATGACGACGTCCGCTCCCTCGCCGTGGGTCGCGTCGAGGACCGCCTGGCGGCGCTCGTCGTTCGTCGTGGTCAAGAGGTCCAGCACCGTGTCGGCCCCCATGTCGCGCGCGAGCGCGAGCCGGCTCTCCGGCGCGCCGATGGCGACGACCCAGGACGCCCCGGCGATCCGCGCCAGCGCGATCGCGCACAGGCCGACGGCGCCGACGCCCTGCACGACCACGGCGTCGCCCAGCCGGATCTCGGCGCGTTCGGCGATGTGGACCCCCGTCAGCAGCCCGCAGCCGCCGCCGATGTAGTCGTCGAGGCCGATCGCGTCCGGCAGACGGGCCAGCGCCACGCCGGGCTCGAGATAGATCGCCTGCGACCAGCCGCCGAAGAGCCCCTCGTCCGCCGAATCCGTGATGCCGTAGACGCGCCGTGACGAACAGCGGGTCGGCGTGCGGTGCACGGTGCACGCGCGGCAGCGGCCGCACGTCCGGTGGACGTCGAAGAACACCACGCGGTCGCCTTCGCGAACGGCGGATCCGTCGATGCCGGTCAGCGGACCGCGCGCGGCATCGACGACGCCGGCGGAGACGTGGCCGGGAATGATCGGATACGGAACCCCCGCGAGGCGCCCGTGCCAGAGGTGCACGTCGGTTCCGCAGACCTCCGAACACGAGGTCCGCAGCAGCGCGGCGCCGGCGGGCAGATCGGGGCGCGGAAACTCGCGCAGCTCGATCGGTGCGCGCGGCGCGGTCATGACCGCGGCGAGAATGTTTTCCCCCACGGGGTTTACGTTATCCTTGATACGGATGCTGATACAAACCGTGTCTGCCGTGTGGCTGGCTGCGGCGCTTGCCGCGCCGCCGAGTCCGCAGGCCCAGGTGTACCGTGCGGCGAAAGCCCGGCGCCACTTCATCAGCGTCAGCGTGGACAGGCAGTCCATCCAGCCGTATTCGTTCGGCAGGCATCCGCTGCAGGACCTGCTCGGCCAGAGGGTCGACGAAGTGCATCTCGAGTCGTTCCAGTACCGGACGCGCGACCAGAACACGCGCGTCAACGTCCTCGAGTACGGCACGCGCGGGTCCGCGATCGGCGTCACCGTGTACCCGTTCGGATCCAGCGTCGGCGCCACCCTGGCGATCCGCGGCAGCATCGAGACGCTGCCCACGATTCGCCTGGCCTTCACCGGACCGGCGCCGTCTCCGACCTACGAGCTGACCAACGGGCGCGCCACCGACCTCGGCATCGGAATCGACATGAGCGATCGTTCCGCGGGCTGGGGGCTCGGGGCTCATGCGTTCGCCCTGGGCGGGGTCGGAAAGACCAGGACCGATCAGATGAACGGCACGCGCTACTTCGCGGAGGGGGGCGGCGGCGTGACGTCCGGCCCGTTCGGCGTCGATATCTCGCTCAAGTTCTCGGTCAATCGCTTCCCCACACCGGTCGCGCACACGATCTACATGATTCCCATCAGCGTGCGCGGCACGTTGACGTTCTAACCCATTGGCGATTGAAGACTGGCGAGTGTAATCGTCAATGGCCAATCGCCAACCGAGAATGACTTTATGGATATGACTGCCTGGCTTGCGAGCGCAACCGCGGACGCCCTTGCCCGCGGCCTGCCCGAACTGGCACCGCTCCTCACAACACTCGCGCGATCCACGCAGGCGCTGCGCGACGCCGACGCGGAACTGGGCCACCCGGTGGCCGGACGCGACGCACAGGACGCTCCGATCGATGACAGCGCGAGCACGTAGCCTGCGCGAAGCGGCGGCGCTCATCGAGCGGCGCGAGGTCTCGCCGGTCGAGGTGACGAAGGCGTGCCTGGACCGCATCGCCGCGGAGAATGACGCGCTGCGCGCCTTCATCACGGTGACAGCCGACCAGGCGCTGGCCGAGGCCGCGCACGCCGAGAACGAGATCGCGCGCGGGCGCTACCGCGGGCCGCTGCATGGCATCCCCGTCTCGGTGAAGGACCTGATCGACGTCGCCGGCACGCCCACGACGTCAGGATCGCGCGTGCCGCCGCGCCTCCCCCGCTACGACGCGCCGGTCGTCACCAACCTGAGGCGCGCGGGGGCCGTCCTCGTCGGCAAGACGAACCTGCACGAGTTCGCCTTCGGCACCACCAGCGACGAAACCGCCTTCGGCGCGGTCCGCAATCCGCATGACCGCTCGCGTTCCGCCGGAGGCTCCAGCGCGGGGGCCGCCGTCGCGCTCGTCGAAGGCATGTGCTACGGCTCGGTCGGGACCGACACCGGCGGCTCGATCCGCATCCCGGCCGCCGCCTGCGGCATCACCGGACTGAAGCCGACGCTGGGTGAGATTTCAACCGACTCGGTCGTGCCCCTCAGCACCACGCTCGACCACGTGGGACCGATGGCGCGCACGGTCGAGGACACGGCGCTGATGTTTCAGGCCATGCTGGACGGCGACGCGCGGCTCGACCGCATTCCCACGGAGGCCGTGGGACCGCTGTGGCTCGGCATTCCGGTGCCGTACTTTTTCGACAAGGTGGAGGTCGAGGTCGGCCGGCTGTT
>DAIUEK010000101.1:0-2492 GCA_036845165.1 Vicinamibacterales bacterium
GGCGCTCTTCGCGCCCTTTGCTCTCAGCGCTCTCTGCGAGAGATCGTCTCTGTGCGCCTCTGTGTCCTCCGTGCCTCTGTGTTGTTCTTCGTCCGTGAACTCCGTCCCCTCTGCCGCCTCACCCTGATTTCACCGTCGCCAACGACTCCGCGAGCACCTGTTCGACCTCGGCGGCGGTCGCGGCCTTCAGCGCGCGGCCCGCCAGGCGGACGGTGTCCGAAATCCGCAGCCCGCGCACGACCTGCGTCGCGATCGGGATCGCCGCGGGGGTCATGCTGAACTCCCGCAGGCCGAGTCCGGTCAGCAGCGGCAGGAGGACCGGATCGGCCGCCATTTCCCCGCAGACCGAGACGGGGATCCGGCCGCGCTTCGCGCCCCGCGCGACGTGGCGCAGGATGCGGAGGATGGCCGGGTGCAGCGGCGCGTACATGCCCGACACGCGGTCGTCCGTGCGGTCGACCGCGAGGCAGTACTGGATCAGATCGTTGGTCCCGATGCTGACGAAATCCGCTTCTTCGGCCAGCAGGTCGATCGTGAGGGCGGCCGACGGCACTTCGATCATGATGCCGATGGGCACGTCGGGGACCGACAGGCCGCGCGTCCGGAGCGCCTCGGCCGCCTGCGACACGGCGATCCGCGCGGCGCGCAGCTCCTCGACCCCGGTGACGAAGGGGAACATGATCCGCAGCGGCCCGTGCATCGCCGCGCGCAGCAGCGCGCGCAGCTGCGCCTGGAACACGTCGTCAAACGACAGGCTCAGGCGCAGGCCGCGGAGGCCGAGCGGCGAGCGCGTGTGTCCGGCCCCCGGCGTCAGCCCCATTTGCGCTTCCGTGACGTCGAACGTGCGCACGGTGACGCGGCCGCCCGCCATCGTCTCGATCAGGCGCCGGTAGGCCGCGTATTGCGCGTCCTCGTCGAGGCCCGTCGCACCGGCGCCTGCCAGCAGGAACTCGGAGCGATACAGGCCGATGCCCTCCGCCCCGCGCGCGCGCGCGCGAGCGGCATCTTCGGGCAGCTCCACGTTGGCTTCGATCCGGATGGCCGTGCCGTCTTCGGTGACCGACGGCAGGCCGCCGTATCCGTCGAGCGACCGCTCGTACGCGCGCCGCTGCTTCGACCGCGCCTCGAGCTCGGCCAGCACGTCGGCCGGCGGATCCACGAGCACCGCCCCGCTCGAGCCATCGACCGCGACCATCGCGCCCGGCGGAATCAGGTCGCTCGCGTGCCGCAGCCCCGCGACGGCGGGAATGTGGATCGACCGCGCGAGGATCGCCGTGTGATACGTCCAGCTCCCCGCGTCGGTGACGAACGCGGCGAGGCGCTGCACATCGAGCTGCGCGACGAGCGACGGGCTCAGCTCCTCCGCCACGAGCACGAGCGGCCCTTCCACGTCGCGAAACTGCTCCAGGAGATCGCCGTCCGCGCGCAGGTTCATGCACAGACGCCCGACGACGTCGGCGACGTCCCCTTTGCGTTCGCGGAGATACGGATCGTCGATCTTGTCGAACAGGGCGGACACCTCGTCGAGCGCGCGCTGCAGCGCGGACTCGGCGTTGAGCCGCTCGTGCCGGACGATCGCGGCCGCGCGATCGACGAGCATCGGGTCGTCGAGCATCAGCAGCTGGGCGTCGAAGAGATACGCGTGATCGGCGCCCGCCGTGGCCGCGATGCGCTGCTTGATGTGGCCGATCTGCTCCCGCGCCTGCGCGCGGGCCGTGTCGAGGCGCTCGAGCTCGGCGGCAATACGCCGTTCGGGAATGCGGTACCGCAGGTTCCCGGTGCCCCGCGTCACCACGAGGGCGCGGCCGATGCCGATACCGGGCGAGACCCCCTGTCCGTTCAGACGCATGGCCTGCCCTGAGCTGTGTCGAAGGGCGCCTCGTCGAAGCCGGACTCCACCAGCGCGCACAGCGCGGCGATGGCCTCGGCTTCGTCCGGCCCGTCCGCGGAAATCCTGATCGCGTTCCCCTGCGCGGCCGCCAGCAGCAGGAGGCCCATGATGCTCTTGCCGTCGACTTCCCGGTCGCCCCGCGCAACGCGGATATGGGCCGTGAACCGCCCCGCCGTGTGGACGAACTTCGCCGCGGCGCGCGCGTGCAGGCCGAGGGCGTTCAGGATCGAGAGATCGCAGGACTCCACTAGCTCTTCTCGCCGCGAAGCAGGTCCGAGGCCACCCAGATGGCGTTGCGCCCGTGCTCGCGCATGTCGCGCGCGAGCGTGAGCAGGTCGGTCTCTTGCAGGGGCCGCGCGAGCTTCATCAGCATCGCGAGGTTGAGCCCGGTGATCACTTCAACCTTGTTCGTCTCCAGGAACGTCACCCCGAGGTTGGCGGGGGTCCCGCCGAACATGTCGGTGAGGACCAGCACGCCCCCCGGCACGTCGGGTGTGCTCACCTTCTCGCGCACCCGTTCGATGGCGCGCCCGATCTCCTCCCGCGCCAGGTCCACGTCGTCATGCCATCCGATCGAGACGGCGGTGAAATGCGGCAGGTC
>DAIUEK010000101.1:2592-4436 GCA_036845165.1 Vicinamibacterales bacterium
CAATGTCCCGGTGGCGCACGCGGGGCTGCACCCCCTTGAGTCCCGCGAGCCCCTTCTTGATCGCCTCGGCGATCATCACCGACCGATGCCGTCCACCGGTGCAGCCGATTCCGATCGTCAGGTACGTCTTGCCTTCCGCGACGTACTGCGGAATCAGGAAACGCAGCAGGTTGAGCGTGTGCTCGAGGAACTCGTGCGTCGCGTCGGACTTGTCGAGGAACGCCTTCACTTCCCGATCGCGCCCCGTGTGCGGCCGCAGCTTCGGCACGAAATGCGGATTCGGCAGGAACCGGACGTCGAACAACAGGTCCGAGTCCACGGGGATGCCGTGCTTGAAGCCGAAGCTCAGGACGGTCACCACGAGCTGCGATCCGGGCGAGCGCCCACCCTGGACGTTCCGGAAGGCATGGCGAAGCTCGTGGACCGTCATCGCTGACGTGTCGACAACGTGCGCCGCCAGCCGTCGCAGCGGTTTCATCCGCTCGCGCTCTTCGCGGATCCCCTCGATCGCCGACCGATCGGGGGCCAGCGGGTGCGGGCGGCGCGTTTCGCTGAAGCGGCGGACGAGCACCTCGTCGGAGGCGTCCAGGAAAATCAGGACCGGGTGCAGGTTGCGCATCGCGCTGAGCCGCCGGAACACCTTCGGCAGCTCGTCCAGCATCTTGCCTTCGCGGACGTCCACGACGACCGCGGCGCGGGCGATCTCGTTACCGGCGCGCAGGGTCAGCTCCGCGAGCATCGGCAGCAGCGCGACCGGCAGGTTGTCGACGCAGAAGTAGCCGAGGTCCTCGAGCGCGCGAATCGCCTGTGACTTGCCGGAGCCCGACAGGCCGGTGAGGACGACGAATCTCGACGCGACCGCGGTGCGTGCCGCGCGCCTGGCGGCGTGGCGCTTCTCGCGACGGCGCGCCGGCTTCCGTCCCGCCGTCTTCACAGGTCCTCTCCGAAATCGAGATCCGGCGTCTCGCCCGCCTGGGCCAGTCGGGCGTCGAGCCGATCGACCAGCCGCTTGGCCGCGTTCAGGCCGCCGTTGCGCAGGAGCTGGTTCCGCGCCGCGACCTCGACGAGGATCGCGAGGGTGCGTCCGGGCGCGACCGGCATGCGGAGCATCGGCACGCGCACGCCGACGCACTCGTAGTGCGCTTCATCGAGGCCGAGCCGGTCGTATTCCCGCGAGGGATCCCACCGCTCGAGCTGCACCACGAGCTCCACCCGCTTGGACCGCCGCGTCGAGGCGACGCCGAACAGGTCCTGCACGTTGATCAGCCCCAGGCCGCGGATTTCCATGTGGTGCCGCGTCAGCTCCGGGCACGTCCCCATCAGGTACGAGTCCGCGCGCACGCGCAGCTCCACCGCGTCATCCGCCACGAGCCGGTGCCCGCGGACGACGAGATCGAGCGCGCACTCGCTCTTGCCGATACCGCTCTCCCCCACGATCAGGACGCCGAGCCCGAGGATGTCCATCAACACGGCGTGGACGACGGCGCGCGCGGCCAGGTAGACGTCCAGCGCCGCGGACAGCCGTGCCATCGCCAGCGGCGTGGCGGCGCGCGTCTTCAGCACCGGCAGGTTCGCGCGATCCGCCTCGATGATCAGTTCCGGCGGAGGATGGAGCCCCGCGGTCAGCACCAGGCACGGCAGCGCGTGCGAGAAGACGCAGCGCAAGACCGCCGTACATTCCTGCGACGAGAGTGATTCGAGGAAGCGCACTTCGCTTTCCCCGAGGACGAGCACGCGGCCTTCGCGCAGATACTTGTCGAACCCCGACAGCGCGAGGCCGGTCTTCTGGGGATAGGGGTTGGTGATCCGCCGGTCGACGCCGCCCGCTCCGGCCATCAGCTCGA
>DAIUEK010000101.1:4536-6767 GCA_036845165.1 Vicinamibacterales bacterium
TGTCCGTCCTTGCGGCGGTAGAGAATGCTGACGGCGTCGGTGTCCGCGTTCCGGTAGACGACGAACGTATCGTGCCCCGAGTCGAGCCGCAGGGCGGCGTCCTCGACCGACATCGGCTTGACGGGATAGCGCCTGGCGCGGACGATCTTGCGGGCCGGCAGATTCTCGGGCCCAGGTGCGGCCGCGGCGCGCTTGCCGGTCTTCTCCCGGTGCCGTTCGTCGGTCCACCTGGACTTGAGCTTCTGGGCCTGGCTTTCGATCTTGGCGGCCGCCTTGCGCATCGACAGCGGCCAGGTGTTGGCCTCGGCGATCCCGCTGAGGATGTGATCGGCCTTCGCGTGGATCACCAGCTCCGTGATGCGCCGGTATTTCTCCTGCGTGAGGACCACCGTCGCCGAGATGACCCGGTCGTTGAGCATGCGCTCGACCTTGGCCAGGCGCTTCTCGATCAAGCGTTGGAGCCCCGGGGTGATCTCGACATGGCGGCCGGTGATGTCTAGTCTCATATTCCGTAGCCAGTGACCGGTGACCAGTTACCGGCGGCGCCTCCGTGGCCCTTCGGGAAGCTGGTGTCTGGACACCCGGAAACTCAGTACAACACCTTCCGCTGGTTTGAGGTCGGAATCTTCAGCTCTTCGCGATATTTGGCGATCGTGCGGCGCGCGAGCATCAGCCCTTCCTTCTGGAGGATGCTGACGATTTTCGAGTCGCTGAGGGGCTTCCGCGGATCCTCGTTCTCGATGATCTTGCGGATGCGCTGCTTGATCGTCACCGACGACACGCTGTCGCCGTAGGAGCTGCTGATGCCGCTGTGAAAGAAGAACTTCAGCTCGAACACGCCCTGCGGCGTGTGCATGTATTTGTTGTTCACGACGCGGCTGACGGTGGACTCGTGCATGCCGATGTCGTTCGCCACGTCGCGCAGCACCAGCGGGCGGAGATACTCGATCCCGTGGTCGAGGAACTCGCGCTGGAAAGTGATGATGCTGTTGGCGACCTTCTGGATCGTCTTCTGCCGCTGGTCGACCGACTTGATCAGCCACAGCGCCGACCGGAACTTGTCCTTCACGTAGGCGCGCGTCTCGTTGTTCTCGGGCGTCCCGGCCAGGTTCTTGTCGAGCAGCCGGCGATACGTGGGGCTGATGCGCAGCTGCGGCAGGCCCTCTTCGTTCAGCATCGCCACGTACTGGTCCTCGACCTTGACCACGTAGACGTCGGGGATCACGTACTGGGACTGCTGCGGGTTGAAGCGGCTGCCCGGCTTCGGATCGAGATGGCGGATGATCTCGATGTGTTCCTTCAGGTCCTCGATCGGCATCCCGAGGCGCCGCGCGATCTCGGGCACCTGGTGGTTCTGCAGGAGCCGGAGGTGCTCGGTGACGATCTTCTCCGTCGGCGTGCCCTCGAGCCCCAAGTGCCGGATCTGGAGCCAGAGGCATTCCTGGAGATCGCGGGCCGCGACGCCGATCGGGTCGAACGTCTGCACGTGCTGCAGCGCGCGTTCGACGTCGGTGACCGGCCACTCCCCCATCGCCGCGATCTCTTCGACCGAGGCGACAAGGTAGCCGTCGTCGTCCAGGTTGCCGATGATGGCGCTCCCGATCTCGCGCAGCTTCTCGTCGGTCTCGGCCTGCATCTGCAGCGAGAGCTGCCACATCAGGTGATCGGACAGCGAGGCGACCGAGGAGAGCGTGTTCTCGATCGGCGGCAGCTCCTTTACCTCGGACGGCGTGTGCGAGCGGTAGCCGTCGTCGAGGTAATCGCCGAAAAAGTACTCGTAGTCGGCGTCGTCCCACTGGTCGTTCTTGTCGGCGCTCGGCTTGTCCGTTTCGGCCGTATCCTGCTGGGCCTGCTCCGCGGGCTGCAGGTCCTCGGTCGGCACCTCCTCCAGCAGGGGGTTCTCCACCATCTCCTGGTTCAACAGATCCGCAAGCTCCAGCGTCGACATCGGCAGCAGCTTGATCGCCTGCTGGAGTGACGGCGTAAGGATGAGCTTCTGAACGAGCTTGGTGTGCAGCTTCTGCTGAATCGCCATTTGGTCACATGCCGGACCGAAACGTCCAGCCTACTTCGATTCTAGTCCAACCGGAAGTCGGCACCGAGGTAAATGCGCTTCACTTCCTCGTCTTCCGCCAGGCTGTGCGGCGTTCCGCTCTTGAAAATGACGCCGTCATGCACGATGTAGGCGCGGTCCGTGATGCGGAGCGTCTCCCGCACATTGTGATCGGTGA
>DAIUEK010000102.1:0-6760 GCA_036845165.1 Vicinamibacterales bacterium
GATCAACACGGCCGAGACCAACATCATGACGGCCGAGGACCCCGTGGAGTTCAACCTCGTCGGCGTCAACCAGGTCCAGGTCCGCGAGAACATCGGCCTCAACTTCGCCGCGGCGCTGCGCTCGTTCCTGCGCCAGGACCCCAACATCATCCTGGTCGGCGAAATCCGCGACTTCGAGACCGCGGAGATTGCGGTCAAGGCGTCCCTCACCGGACACCTCGTGCTGTCGACGCTGCACACCAACGACGCGCCGAGCACGATCAGCCGCCTGATGAACATGGGCATCGAGCCGTTCCTCGTGGCGAGCTCGGTCAACCTCATTTGCGCGCAGCGCCTCGTGCGTCGTCTGTGCACCCAGTGCAAGGCGGACCATCCGCACGCGCCGGAGGCGCTCGTGGCGGCGGGGTTCACGCCGGAAGAAGCGCAGAAAGTCGTGCCGCAGAAGGGCTCCGGGTGCGAGCGCTGCAACGGCAGCGGCTACAAGGGGCGCGTCGGTCTCTACGAAGTGATGGAAATCACCGACGAGTTGCGGGAGCTGATCCTGGTCGGCGCCTCTGCGCTGGAGCTGCGTCGCAAGGCGGTCGACGAAGGGATGATCACGCTCCGCCGGAGCGGATTACAGAAGGTGATGGAAGGGGTCACCACCATCGAAGAGGTTGCCAGAGAGACGGTGAAGTAGCCAGTTGCCAGTCGCCAGCTTCCCGCTGGGAACTGGGAACTTGGAAACTGGAAACGACAAGGATTCAGATGGCCACACTACCCGAGTTGCTCAAGACCCTGGTCGAGAACAGCGGCTCCGACCTGCACATCACGACGGACACGCCGCCGCAGATCCGTGTGCACGGGCACCTGAAGCCGCTCGACCTGCCGTCGCTCGGGGCGGCCGACACCAAGGCCCTGGCCTACAGCGTGCTGACCGACGCGCAGAAGAAGCGCTTCGAGGAATCGCTGGAGCTGGACTTCTCGTTCGGCATCCGCGGGATCGCGCGCTTCCGCTGCAACGTGTTCAACCAGCGCGGCGCGGTCGCGGCCGTCTACCGCGTCATCCCGGAGCAGATTAAAGGCTTCAGCGAGCTCGGCCTGCCGCCGGTGCTCGCCAACCTCGCGGACCGCCCGCGGGGCCTCGTGCTCGTGACCGGGCCGACGGGATCCGGCAAATCGACGACGCTCGCGGCGCTGATCGACAAGATCAACACCGAACGCCACGAGCACATCCTCACGATCGAAGACCCGATCGAATTCGTGCACCAGCACAAGGGCTGCCTCGTCAACCAGCGCGAGGTGCACCAGGACACGCAGGGCTTCGCGAACGCGCTGCGCGCCGCCCTCCGCGAGGACCCCGACGTCGTCCTCATCGGCGAGCTGCGCGATCTCGAGACGATCGAGTCGGCGCTGCGCATCGCCGAAACGGGCCACTTGACGTTCGCGACGCTGCACACCAACTCCGCGTCGCAGACGATCAACCGCATCATCGACGTGTTTCCGGCGCACCAGCAGGGGCAGATCCGCACGCAGCTCTCCCTCGTCATCGAAGGCATCGTCTGCCAGGCGCTGCTGCCGCGCGCCGACGGCAAGGGGCGCGTGGTGTCGCTCGAGATTCTCGTCCCCAACCCGGCGATCCGGAACCTGATCCGCGACGACAAGGTCCACCAGATCTATTCGTCGATGCAGACGGGGCAGGAGAAGCTCGGGATGCAGACGATGAACCAGTCGCTCGCCACGCTGTATTCGAAGCGGCTGATTACCCTCGAGGCGGCGATGAACGCGTCGTCGCTGAAGGACGAGCTGGAACAGATGATCGCTCGCGGCACCGGCGTCGTGGCGGGCGCGGGCATGAACCGGCCGGGCTCGGGACTGCCGAACCGGCCGCCGGTCAACAGGTAAACCACCATGCCGACTTTTGCGTATAGCGGACGGACGCGCGCGGGGCAGACGGTCACGGGCGAGCGCGTGGCGGACACGATCGACGCCGCCATCGCCGCGCTGCGGCGCGAGCAGATCCAGGTGACGCGGATCGACCCGGCGAAAGCCGAGAAGGCCGCGGCGAAGCCGAAGTCGAAGAAGGGGGTCTCGGCCCCGTCGAAGAACCTCGCCATCTTCACGCGGCAGTTCTCCGTCATGATCGACGCGGGTCTGCCGCTCGTGCAGTGCCTCGACATCCTCGGGAAACAGGAGCCGCACAAGGGCTTCTCTGAGGTCATCCTGCAGGTGCGAACGGACGTCGAGTCGGGCGCCGCGCTCGCGGACGCGATGAAGAAGCATCCGCGGACGTTCGATGCGCTCTTCTCGAACATGATCGCCGCCGGCGAAGCGGGCGGCATCCTCGACACGATTCTCAAGCGCCTCGCGGTCTACATCGAAAAGAACGTGAAGCTGAAGGGGCAGGTCAAGTCGGCGATGATCTACCCCATCGCCGTCATCATCATCGCGGCGGTCGTCGTCGCGGCGATCCTCTGGAAGGTCATCCCGACGTTCGCGCAGCTGTTCGCCGGCCTCGGCGCGCAGCTGCCGATGCCCACGCGCGTCGTCATCGCGATGAGCAACGGCCTGGTCGCCTACGGTCCGCTCATCATCATCGCGCTCGGGCTGGCGGGCTACGGGCTCAAGCACTACTACGGGACGAAGGCGGGGCGGTACGTGATCGACGCCATCGTGCTCAAGCTGCCGATCCTCGGGATGATCATGCGCAAGATCGCGGTGGCGCGCTTCTGCCGCACGCTGTCGACGCTGCTCTCCTCGGGCGTGCCGATTCTCGACGGCCTGGACATCACGGCGCGCACGGCCGGGAACGCCGTCATCGAGGAAGCCATCCAGAAGACCCGCACGAGCATCGAGCGCGGCGAAACCGTGTCGGGCCCGCTGCGCGAGACCAACGTGTTCCCGTCGATGGTGGTCCAGATGATCAACGTCGGCGAGACGACGGGCGCGCTCGACGCGATGCTCTCCAAGATCGCGGACTTCTACGAGGAAGAGGTCGACACGGCCGTCGCCGGCCTGTTGACCCTGATGGAGCCGATCATGATCGCCGTCCTGGGCGGCGTCGTCGGCGGCATCGTCATCGCGATGTACATGCCGATCTTCGACCTGATCAGCAAGATGACGTAGGACACATGAATACGAATGGTGCTTGGTGCTTCGTGCTTGGTGTTTGGTGCCTGGTGCGCGCGCGCGCCCTGCCGGCCGCACCCGCACCCTGCACCAAGACCCAGGCACCGAGCACCCAGCACCTACGCGTGTCATCGTGACGCCCACCGCCGCCGCTCTTCGGCGGAAGCTCCTGTGGCTGATCGGCGGCCGCGCGGCGGTCGTGACGCTCCTGCTCGGCTCCGCGATCGTCATCCTGACGCGCGCGCCGGGATCGTTTCCGATCGATCCGTTCTTCGCGGTCATCGGCCTGACCTACGGCCTGACCGCGGTATGGGCGCTGACGCTGCGCTTGGTCGACCGGCACCCGTGGCTGATCGACGTGCAGGTCGCGTGCGACGCGCTCATCGTCTCGGCGATCGTCTATCTCACGGGCGGCGTCGGGAGCTACTTCGCGTCGCTCTACACGCTGCCGATCATCGCGGCCAGCACGGTGCAGTCGTGGCGCGGCGGCCTGATGGTCAGCATCCTGAGCGCCGTGATGTACGCGGGGATCGTCATTGCGCAGTACGAGGGTCCGGCGCCGGAGATCCTGCCGGCCGTGCGGGTCGCGGTGTTCACGGTCGGCCTCAACGTGTTCGGGTTCATGGCGGTCGCGTCGCTGAGCGGCTACCTGGCGGAAGGCCTGAGGCGGACGGGCGCACAGCTCGAGCAGGCGTCGACGCAGCTCGCGGACCTGCAGGCGTTCAACCAGCACGTCATCGACAGCCTGACGAGCGGCCTCGCCACGTGCGACATGCAGGGGCGGCTGCTGACGTTCAACCGCGCCGCCGAGGCGATCACCGTCACCGCCGCGGGCGACGCCGTCGGCCACCGCGTCGTCGACGTCCTCCAGTTGCCGGAGAGCTTCCTGGATCTGTTCGCCAAGGGGGCGATGCATCCCGAGCTCCAGCGCCAGGAGTACGGGTACCGGCGCCCGGACGGCCGCCAGATCGAGCTCGGCCTCACGAGCGCGCCGCTCATCACGCCGCGCGGCGAGAGCGGGTTCCTGTTCACGTTCCAGGACGTGACGGCGCTGAAGAAGAAGGAGCGCGAAGCGCGCGTCCAGCAGCGGCTCGCGGCGGTGGGCGAAATGGCCGCGGGCATCGCGCACGAGATTCGCAACCCGCTGGCGTCCATGGCCGGCTCGATCCAGATCCTGCGGGACGAGCTGCCGCTGACGGCCGACCAGTCGCAGCTGATGGACATCGTCCTGCGCGAGTCCGATCGGCTGAACGAGACCATCCGCAGCTTCCTGTCATTCGCGCGCCCGCAGCGGACGGCGGTGGCGGACCTCGACGTGCGGCAGATCCTGACGGACACGGCGCGGCTGCTCGAGAACAGCGCCGAAGTGACCCACACGCACCGGATCGTCGTGGACGCGCCGGGCGGGCCCGTCGGGTACCGCGCGGACGAGGCGCAGATCCGGCAGATCGTGTGGAACCTGGCGACCAACGGGCTGCGCGCGATGCCCTCGGGCGGGGAGCTGCGGCTGGCGGTGCGCGCGGCGGAGCCGGCGGCCGGCCGCGGGGCGGAAGTCATCATCGGGGTCCACGACGAGGGGGTCGGGATCGCCCCCGAGGACGTGGACGGCATCTTCCAGCCGTTCCGGGGGGCGTTTGGCAGCGGGACCGGGCTGGGGCTGTCGATCGTGCACCGCATCGCGAGCGATTACGGCGGCGAAGTCCGCGTGACGTCGCAGCTGGGGAAAGGCACCAGCGTGGAGGTCGCGCTGCCCCTGGAGATGGCGCAGACACCCTACGAATCTGCGCTGGCGGACCGCCAGCAGAAGGGCGCGTGACGTGGCGAGTCCCGTAGCGGCGGAGCGTGCGGCCACGGCGGGGGGCTCGGCGCGCATCCTCGTGGTCGACGATGAACGGTCCATGCGCGAGATGCTGGCGATCCTCCTGCGCCGCGAAGGACACGACGTGTCGGTCGCCGAAAACGGGCGGGGGGCGATCGCGTTGCTGAACCAGCGCCCGTTCGACCTCGTCGTCTCGGACGCGCGGATGCCCGATCTCGACGGCCTCGAGGTGCTGCGTCACGCGCGCAGCATCAACCCGTCGGTGATTGCGATCATGATCACGGCGTACGGGTCGCCGGATCTCATTCGCGGCGTCGCGCAGCTGGGCGTGAACGACTACGTCGAGAAGCCGTTCAACACCGAGGTCCTGCGGTTCCGGATCCGCAAGGAGCTGGACCGCAAGCGCCTGCAGCAGGAGAACGTGCTCCTGAAGCGGGCGATGCATTCCGCCCACCAGTTCACCAACATCATCGGGAACAGCAGCAGCATGCTGCAGGTGTTCGAGATGGTGGAGACGATCGCGCCGACGGGCAGCACCGTGCTCGTCACCGGAGAATCCGGCACGGGCAAGGAGCTGGTCGCGCGCGCCATCCACGTGCGCTCGCCGCGCAGCGACCGTCCGTTCGTGGCCGTGAACTGCGGCGCGCTGACCGAAACGCTGCTCGACTCGGAGCTGTTCGGGCACATGCGCGGCGCCTTCACCGGCGCGGACGCCAACCGGAAGGGGCTCATCGAGGTGGCGGAGAAGGGCACGATTTTCCTCGACGAAATCGGGGAGATGAGCCCGATGCTGCAGGTCAAGATCCTGCGCGTCCTGCAGGAACGGAAGTTCCGGCGCGTGGGCGGGACCGAGGAAGTCGACGCCGACATCCGGATCATCGCGGCGACGAACCGCGATCTCGCGAAGATGGTCGCGGAGGGGCAGTTCCGCGAAGACCTCTTCTACCGCATCAACGTGATCCCGGTCCGCCTGCCGTCCCTCCGTGAGCGCGTGGACGACATCCCGCTCCTGGCCGAGCACTTCGTCGCCAAGTTCGCGGAGCAGATGAAGAAGCCGATCACCGGGATCTCCGGCGCCGCGATGGCCTGCCTCCAGGCGCACACCTGGCCCGGCAACGTCCGCGAGCTGGAAAACGCCATGGAGCGCGCCGTGGCGCTCGAGCGGACCCCCTCCATCCTGCCCGAGAGCCTGCCCGACGCCCCCCGCGGGGCGGAGGCCCCGGTCAGAGCGATGATCCCGCCGGAGGGTGGCGCCCAGGCGTCGAACGCCCTTCCGGAGAAGGGCTTCGACCTCGAACAGCACGTCCAGAGCCTCGAACGGGAGTACATCGCGGAGGCGCTCCGGCGATCGAACGGGGTCAAGGTGAAGGCGGCCGAGCTCCTCGGCATGAGCTTCCGGTCCTTCCGCTATTACATGAAGAAATACAACCTCAAGTGAACCGCCTCCCACCGGGTTGCGCCGGTCCGGACCGACACTTAGTGGTCCCTGGTCCCTGACAAGAAGTGTCACTCGACAAAATTCGTCAAGATACGACAGGGCTGTAATCGGCATAAGTTACTGTCGATAGACAGGTTAGACATTTGGCAAGAACGGAAGAGGCTTGGCACCGCCGTTGCTGAAGTAGTCCATGGCTTGCGCAGACGGATCGCAAATCACGTCGCAACAACTTCCTGAGGAGCATGCAATGAGAGTTCGGAGTCAGAAGGGTTTCACCCTCATCGAGCTGCTGATCGTCGTGGCGATCATCGGCATCATCGCGGCGATTGCGATTCCCGGCCTCCTGCGGGCCCGCATCTCCGGCAACGAGGCGTCGGCGATCGGGTCGCTGCGCG
>DAIUEK010000103.1:0-6740 GCA_036845165.1 Vicinamibacterales bacterium
AACCCGCCGGGATAGCGAATCGCGCCGCCCGGCCGGTCGGCGCCCACCGCCTGCCAGAAGCCACGCGCCTCGAGCTGCGGATCGCCGTGGATATCTTCGGCCGAGGACACGGGGTAGCCGAGCATCTGCCGCGCCACCGCGCCCTCCAGGAACTCCTGTTTCGTGAGCGTCGCGAGAAACCGGCCGATCGGCGCTTCGATCGCGTCGACCTCGTCCTGCGTCAGCTCGGTCACGGCGAAGGTGCGCCAGTCGATGCGGCGCAGCGCGTCCGCGTCCATGCCGCGCTCTTCCATCCACGACACAAGCTGCTGATTGGTCTGGCGACCGGCGGCGCCGCCGTAGACGATGAAGTTGATCCAGCCGTCTATGCACGGCCAGAACGCCCGCATCCGCGCGCCCGTCACCGATCGGCCGGTGACGCAGACGCCCGCCCGCTCCGGGTTGATCCCGTTCAGATCCCAGAAGACCGGCGCGTGCGCGAGCGCGGCCACGACGGCGGCCTGCGCCGAGACGTCCACCCACTGCCCGCGGCCGCTGGCGGTCCGGTGCACGAGCGCGGTGAGCGCGCCCATTGCGGCTTCGCCGCCCGCCCACTGCGCCGCCTGCGGCATCGTCACGCGCATCGGCTCGCCGCCGGCCTCGCCCGCGAGCGACATCGCGCCGCTGGCCGCCATGATCTCGATGTCTGAGGCCGGCCGGCCGCGATTGGGGCCGCTCTGCCCGTACGGCGTGATGGAGACCACGATCAGGCGCGGGTTGTCGCGGCAGAGCTCGTCGTAGCCGAGGTCGTGTCGCGCGAGATGCCCAGGTGAAAAGCTTTCGATCAGGAAGTCGGCCGATCGCGCCAGCTCGCGGAGCACGAACCGGCCGCCCGGCGTCGCGAGGTCGAGCGTGATGCCCCGCTTGTTCGCGTTGAACGCCAGCCAGTACAGGCTCTGACGCACGCCGGCGTGCTCGCGGAACGGCGGCCAGCCGCGCGACGGATCCCCGCCCGGCGGCTCGACCTTGATCACGTCGGCGCCCAGATCCGCGAGGATCCGCCCGGTGAGAAACCCGAGCGGCCCCGTGAGATCAAGGACGCGATACGGAGCTAACAGCATAGGGGGTGCGAACGGGCCCGCGTTACTGTCCTGTCCTCGCCAACACCTCGACCCAGCCTCGCATCCGCGATTTCGCCCGCGCGATCTCTTCAGCCGAAAAGAACTTCTTCGGATCGACCTTGTCGATCGGGTACACCGGACGATGGAAGTCCTGCTCGTAGCCGAACGGCACCGTGGCGTCGATGCCCATGCCCCCCTCGAACCGCGTGTTCGACGCCGTCCATTCTTTTTCGCCCGCCGTCATGCGCTCCTGCGGCTGGAAGGTCTGGCCGATCCCGCCGGGCAGGGGGTTGATGATGTCGGTGTGCGGGTTCACGCGGGTCGTGAGACACCACATGATGTCGTCCATGCTGCGGACGTCGACGTCGGGACTGACCGCGATCGCCAAACGCATGCCCTGGCTGCACGAGAGGATCGCCGCGAGGAAATTGCGCTGCCACCCTTCTTCGATCTTGTTGCGCTTCTTGACCTGAATGACGCACCCGCCCCAGTCGGTCATGCAGTACGGGATGTGGACGTCGGTGATGATCCCCGGCTGCAGCCGCTCGCAGAGCTCGTAAATCGCCGCTTCGCGCAGCGTCGTGTCGATGTTGCTGTCGTCGGCCGTGTGGACGCCGAGCGGGAAGATAATCGGCTTCGACTCGCGCTTCCGCATCGTGATGGCGGTGACGTGGAAGGTCGCCGCCTTGTACGCCTTCCCCATGTAGCCGGCCCACTCGGGGTGAAAGAAGTACTTGCCCTGCGTGTCGGCCTTCTCGGCTTCCGCGGTCTCGTACCGCTTGTCGCGCGGATACAGCAGCCCCTCGAGGACGTACTCGGACTCGGCGATCGCGTACGCGTCCACGGTCCGCGCCTTGACGATGTTCACCGGGCTGCCCTGGATGGCGCCGGCGGTCCCGACTTCATCGCAGCCCTTCGGCAGAATCACGTAGTCGAACCCCGAGCCGGCCACCAGCGTGCAGGCCGGCGGCACGCCGAAGCACATCGTCAGCGGAATCGGCTTGTCGTCCTTGTAGTGCTTCGTCTGGATCTGCCACATGTGCGATCCGGGCGACGCCTGGAACGTCCCGACGTTCCCCCACCGGAAATTCATGCGGTTGTAGCCGATGTGGCTGCCGCCTTCGAAGTACGGCCCGATGACGCAGCTGATGCCGCTGCCGATCGTGAGCTCGGACTCGAGCTCCGTGTGGCGGATGGCCGTGATCCACTTGTTCACGTCGAGATCCTCGGTGAGGACCTCCTCCTGGCACGGCGCCTCGCTCTGCGGGATCTCGTTCGGCTTGAGCGGGTGGTTGATGGCGTTCGCGATCTTGCGCGTCCGATCCATCGGCGTCGTGAAGCCGAACAGCTTGTTGATGACCTCGATGTCGCCGAACAGGTTGGTGATGGCGCGGGCGTGCGGCTTGCCTTTGACGTTGTTGAACATCAGCACCGGACCGCCGTCGAGATGCTTCTGGATGCCGGTAATTTCCAGATCCGGATCCACCGGGACATCCGTGGTCAGCAGGTCCCCCTGTGTCTCGAGCCACGCGAGCGCGGCCCTGAGCGACCGCACGTCCTTCTCCACCTTCTTCGCGACGACCGTTGCCATCATCCTCACTCCTCTATGTAGGCAGCCCTGACGGGCTGCGCCCCAACCGATCCTGAACCGCACGCGTGTCGATCTGCCAGGCTACGCGAACGCGCCCTGCGCCGACAACTCGTCGAACTCCTCGGCGCCGAGGCCGAACCACTCCCTGAAGACGTCCGCCGTGTGCTCGCCGAGACGCGGTGCGGCCGAACGCACGCGTCCCGGCGTGTCGCTCAGCTGATACGACACCATCCGATAGCGCATCGGGCCGAGCTCCTCGTGATCGAACGATTGCCAGGTCTGCCGGGCCTCGAGCTGCGGATCGGCGTAGAGGTCGCGCATCGTGTTGACGAGCGCCACGTGCACGTTGGCGCGATCGAGCGCGGCGACCACGTCCGCGGCGTCGCGGCCGCGCGTCCACCGCGCGAGGGCCGCATTGAGATCCGCTTCGCGCGCCCGCCGGCCCGCGGTCCGGGCCAGGGCGCCCTCAGAGGCGAGCGCGGCATCGTCGATCGCCGCCGCCAGGCGGGTCCACTCCTCGTCGTCCCAGCAGCTGATGGCGACCCACCGATGGTCGCGGCAGGCATAGCAGCCGTGCGGTACGGCGACCGCGTCGCGATTGCCGTCGCGGGTCGGCGACACGCCGCGGACCGCGTAGTCCAGCAGCGCCGGCGCGACAAACTGCAGGCCCGCTTCGTACTGCGCGAGATCGATGAACGCGCCCTCTCCCGTCCGCCGCTGCCGGTCGAGCGCCGCCAGCACCGCGGCGCCTCCATAGGCGACGGCGATCATGTCGATGTACGGCCCGTACAAACAGGACGGCGGTCCGCCGGCGGCGCCAATCAGCTCGGTGAACCCGCTGAGCGACGACAGCTGCGATCCGAATCCGGGATGCGTGGCGCGGGGACCGGTCTGTCCGAGGTTGCTCGTGCTCAGCATGACGAGCGACGGGTTGTGCGCCTCGAAATCCGGATACCCGAGCCCGAGGCGCGCCATCACGCCAGGCCGCATGTTCTCGACGACGACATCGGTGCGGGCGATCAGACGGTAAATCAACGCGAGCGCGTGGGGATTCTTGACATCCAGCGTGACCCCCTGCTTCGAGTCGTTGAAGAACGCGAAGCAGCCGGACCGGTTGATGCCGACCCGATCGGCCTTGTACGGCGGGTACTGCAGCCGGAAGCCGTCCGGGTGCGACATCGATTCGACGTGGATCACGCGCGCGCCGAAGTTGGCCAGGTACTTCCCGATCGCCGGCCCCGCGGCGTAGCCGCCGAATTCCACGACGGTGACCCCGGCCAGGGCGTCCGCGCTCACCGCGCGCTCGCCTGGCGCAGGCCGGTCCAGCGATTGCGCACATCCAGGTGAATGTCGAGCTGATCGAGCAGGCGCGCCGCCGAGTAGTTCACGAGGTCATCGAGCGACTCCGGCTTGTTGTAGAAGGCCGGCATCGGCGGACAAATCACCACGCCCATGCGCGACAGCTTCAGCATGTTCTCGAGGTGAATGTCGCTGAGCGGCGCTTCACGGACGGCCAGCACCAGCCGGCGCCGCTCCTTGAGAATCACGTCGGCCGCCCGGTGAATCAGGTTGTCCCCCAGGCCGTGCGCGATTGCGGCGAGCGTGCGCATGCTGCACGGCACGACGACCATGCCCATCGTGAGAAACGAGCCGCTCGAAATGGGGGCGCCCTGATCCGTGAGCGGATAGACCCGCGTGGCGAGCGCCGTCACCTGATCGACGGTGTACGACGTCTCGTGCACGAGCGCGCGCGCCGCCCATCGGCTCAGCACCAGGTGCGTCTCGACGTCGGTGTCCCGCAGCATTTCGAGCAGGCGGATGCCGAAAATGGTGCCGGTCGCGCCTGTGATGCCGACGATGAGTCTGCGTGGGGTCGTCATGTCTCCAGTAATTCCGCGAGCACGTCGCGCGCCCGCTCCCGCTCGGCCGCACGCTGCGGGTTGTGGTACGTCACGCCACTGGCGAGGTCGGCGCCCGGCTCGTATTCCGCAGTCACGTTACGGCGACCACGCGTGGATGGTACACCGAAAGCTGCAGCCCGTCGCGCAGATTCAGGCCCGCCTGGCCGAGCGTTGACAGAGCCCGCGTGACCGCCGGACCGGCCGACGCTTGACGCAGGCGCGCCCGTTGACGGACACTAAGGCGCACCCTGCAAAGGTCAGACCTATAATCGACGCGCACGTGGAGATGCCATGAAAGATGCTATGTCGAGCCCGATCGGCACGGTCGCGACCGGCGCCGAAGATCCACGACCCGCTGTAAAAACGAGCGAGCACCACGACGGCCTGCGCGTGGACCTGCCGTACGCGGACCTCAGGCAATGGCTGGTGGAAGCCGAAAAGCTCGGCGAAGTCCGTGTCATTTCGGGCGCCTCGTGGCAGGAAGACATCGGCATGGCCGCGGAGATTGCGCTGCACAGCGACGCCGCGCCGTGCCTGGTGTTCGACGAGGTGCCCGGCTGCGCGAAGGGCCACCGCGTGCTCACGAACTTCTTCGGCGGCAAGCGCAAGAACATGACGCTCGGCTTCCCCACGCACCTGAACAAGCTGGAGCTGAGCGAAGCGTTCCTCGAGCACTACCTCAAGGATCTGAAGCGCGTGCCCTACGAGGAGGTCGCCACCGGCCCGGTCTTCGAGAACATCCTGATGGGCGACGATGTGGACGTCACGAAGTTTCCCGTGCCGGTGTGGCACGAGCGCGACGGCGGCCGGTACATCGGCACCGGCAGCTTCAACATCACCGAGGATCCCGACGAGCACTGGATCAATCTCGGCACGTACCGCGTGATGATCCAGGACAAGAAGACCGTCGGCTTCTACATCTCACCCGGGAAGCACGGCCGCATCCATCGCGACAAGTACCAGGCGCGTAACGAGCCGATGCCCGTCGCCATCGTCGTCGGCGGCGATCCGCTGACGTTTCTGATGGCGTGCAGCGAAACGCCGTACGGCGTCAGCGAGTACGAGCTCGTCGGCGGCATCCGCAACACGCCGGTACAGGTGGTGCGCGGAAAGATCACCGGCCTGCCGATTCCGGCGAATGCCGAGCTCGTGCTCGAGGGCTTCGTCGATCCCAGTAAGCGGATGTCCGAAGGTCCGTTCGGCGAGTGGACCGGGTACTACGCCAGCGACACGCGGCCCGAGCCGGTGCTCGATATCCAGGCCATCTACCACCGCAACGATCCGATCATCCTCGGGTGCCCGCCGCTGCGTCCGCCGGACGAGCTCGCACGGTACCGCGCCGTCACGCGGTCGGCGCTGCTCCGCCAGAACATGGTCAAGGCGGGCGTGCCCGACGTGCGCGCGGTGTGGGCGCACGAGGTCGGCACGGCGCGGATGCTGGTCGGCGTCTCGATCACGCAGCGCTATCCCGGTCACGCGATGCAGGCGGGCCACGTCGCGTGCCAGTGCCACGTCGGCGCCTACGCGGGCAAGTACGTCATCGTCGTGGACGATGACATCGACGTGTCGAACCTCGACGAGCTGATCTGGGCGATGCTCACGAGGTCCGATCCGGCGACCTCCATCGACATCGTGCACAACGCCTGGAGCACGCCGCTCGATCCGCGCATCAGCCCCGAGGACAAGGCGAAGGGCAACTTCACCAACTCGCGCGCGATCATCGACGCGTGCCGGCCGTTCTACTGGCGCGACAAGTTCCCGGCGGTCAACGCGCCCAGTCCGGCGCTCATGAAGAAAGCGCGGGAGAAGTTCGGATATCTGCTCGAGTAGGCCCGGCGTGTCGGTATCCTCACGGTCTCACGCAGGCGTGACGCTCCTCTGACACAGGGCGAAGGCCAATGGCAGCGTGGACCCGCCAGCACGTCGAGGCCGAACGTCCGCCGCATGAGCTCGGTTTAGAGGCACGCGCCCCGCGCGTTCAACCTTTCCTGCCCGCCTCCGGTCCAACGGGGTGAGTATTTCATCCTGTTTTTGCGGTAGGAAGGGATGTGTCATGTCAGGCTCAGCGGTCGAAATCCCCGGCACGACCACCGCCCTCCCTCGCCCGGTGTCCCTCGATGAACGCGACGAGATGATCGCCCTCGGCCT
>DAIUEK010000104.1:0-6734 GCA_036845165.1 Vicinamibacterales bacterium
CCGTATCACCGTCGGAACGATGGAAGAGATGCAAAAAGCGGTGAAGGTGTTCGAGCAGGTACTGGCGGCCAGCGCGCAGGCGGCGTAGTACCCGCTTGACCGAACGCTGATTTCCTGGACGGTCGATCCGTTGAACGGTCTGGCGTTTTCGCCACAGCGAGTGCGGCTATGCGATCCACACCGTCTTGACCGGATACCGTTCGATCGCGGCGTCGTTCGTGACGAGCGAAAGATCGTGTTGGAGCGCCTGGCACACCAACATGCGATCGAACGGGTCGCGATGAAACGCCGGCAGCTTCGCGAGGTTGGCGATCGCGCCCTCTTCGAGCGACAGCGATGCGATGGCATGCCGCTCCCGCTGGGTGGTCACGTACGCCCACGGCGGACCGGGTAGCTGCAGCCGATTGATCTCGGTCTTCACGACGATCTCCCACACCGACACCACGCTCAGCCAGACATCGTGCTCCGCCGCGCTGATCAGGTCGCGCGTCGCCTGCGGCAGCCGCCGGTCGGCGGACACGTACCAAAGGAACGTCGATGTGTCGAGGAGCAGCCTCATCGTCCCTCGAAGTCCCGGAGGATGTCGTCCGGCAGCGGCGCGTTGAAGTCGCGTGGCACACGGAACTTGCCGCGGCAGAGCCCGAATGGACGCCGCGTGGACCGCTGCGGCGGGCGCGCGGGCCGCACCACCGCGACGATGCGATGGCGGCGGGTGATCGCGACGGTTTCGCCCGCCTCGACGCGATCGATCAACGCCGAGAGGCCCGCCTTGGCCTTGGACAATGTGACTAGTTTCATGACCATCATTATAGTCACTCGGAGTGAGAAAAGTCCTTGTGGAATCTGCGACGCAGCCTGGCTATAGCGAGAACCCTGGAACCCGCTAGAATGAGCGGATGGCCGCCATCCGACCGTTCCGCGCCTTGCGACCCGCGCGGGACACTGCCGCCGCCGTCTCATCCGTCCCCTACGACGTCGTCAATACTGAAGAAGCCCGGCAGCTCGCCTCCGACAACCCGCTCAGCTTCCTGCACGTGACACGATCCGAGATCGATTTGCCGGCAGGGACCGATCCGTACTCCGCACAGGTCTACGCGAAGGCGCGCGAGAATTTTGCGTCGCTCCGCGCGAAGGCGCCGCTCGTGGTGGAGGACGAGCCGTCGCTGTACTTCTACCGCCTCCGCATGGGCGGACACGAGCAGACAGGCATCGCCGCGTGCTTCTCGGTCGACGAGTACGAGCACGACGTCATCAAGAAGCACGAGAGGACCCGGCCCGACAAGGAAGACGATCGCACGCGCCATATCATCGGGCTCCGCGCGCAGACCGGCGTGGTCTTTTTGACCTACAAGGCGTCGGAGGCCATCGATCGCCTCTGCCGCGCCGTCACCGCGGACGCCCCCCTCTACGATTTCCGGGCGGACGATGGGGTGCATCACACGTTGTGGAAGGTGGGGGCGAGGGAGACGAGCGAGCTGGTGGACGCGTTCGGGCGGATCCCGGCGCTGTACATTGCGGACGGCCACCATCGCGCGGCGAGCGCGGCGCGCGCCCGGGCGGAGATGCGGACGCGCGGGGACTCGGTGGACGCGGACACGTTCATCGCCGTCGCCTTCCCCGACAACCAGATGAACATCCTCCCCTACAACCGCGTCGTGAAGGATCTGTCGGGGCAGACGCCGCGGCAGTTCCTGGCGGCGCTGAAGGCGCGCGTGCCCGTGAAGGAGGGGGCGGCCACCCCCAAGGGCAAGGGAGAGGTCGCGATGTACCTGGACGGCAAATGGTACGCGATCGATCTGTCGGGGGCCGCGCCGGCGGACAGCTCCCGCGCGAGCTCGCTCGACGTCGCCCTGCTGCAGCATCACGTGCTCGAGCCGCTCCTGAAGATCGGCGACGTGCGAACCGATACGCGCATCGATTTCGTCGGCGGCGCGCGCGGCACGGCCGCGCTCGAAAAAGCCGTCACTGGTGGCCGGGCCGCGGTGGCGTTCTCGATGCACCCGGTCACCATCGACGACCTGATGGCGATCGCGGACGAAGGGGGCATCATGGCGCCGAAATCCACGTGGTTCGAGCCCAAGCTCAGGGACGGGCTGCTGGTTCATGTCATATGAGGCGATGAGGCGAGCCACGGCCTACTCACGAAGCTCACTAAGGTACAAAGATCACAAAGGCTCTTTGTGGTCTTCGTTTCTTAGTGATCTTTGTGACGAGCCGTCGGCCGTGACACGCGAATGAAAGTCCTGGTCGCAGACAAATTCGAAAAGAGCGGAATCGACGGCTTGAACGCTGCCGGATGCGACGTCGTCTACGAGCCCGATCTCAAGGACGACACGCTGAGGCAGGCGATCGCGGCGACCGGAGCCGACGTGCTGGTCGTCCGCGGCACGAAGGTGACGGCGGAGATGCTCGATGCCGGGCGGCTGTCGCTCATCGTCCGCGCGGGAGCGGGCTACAACACGATCGACGTCGCGGGAGCGTCGACGCGCGGCATCTACGTGTCCAACTGTCCCGGCAAGAACGCGATCGCGGTGGCGGAGCTGGCGTTCGGCCTGATGCTGTCGCTCGATCGGCGGATCCCCGACAACGTCGCGGAGATGCGCGGCGGGACGTGGAACAAGAAGGAGTACTCGAAGGCGCAGGGCCTGCACGGGCGGACCCTGGTGCTCCTCGGCGTCGGCAGCATCGGGCAGGAGATGATCCGCCGCGCCGCCGGCTTCGGCCTGAACGTCGTGATCTGGAGCCGCAGGTTCGACGGGCAGGATCGTCCGCTGACCGACATCGAGGCGCGGGCGATGGGGATCGAGAGCGCGCTGCGCAGCATCTCGATTCAGCTCGCGCCCACGCCCGCGGACGCCGTCTCGCGCGGCGACATCGTCAGCGTCCATGTGGCGCTCGGCCCGGAAACCAAAGGGCTCGTAAACGCGGCGCTCCTCTCGAAGATGCGGCCGGAGACGATATTCATCAATACCGCGCGAGGAGAGGTCGTCGACTATGGCGCGCTGGCGGAGGCGGTGAAGGCGCGCGGGCTGAAGGTCGGCCTCGACGTCTACGCGAACGAGCCGGCGAGCACGACTGCGCCCTTCACGGACGAGCTCATCGACGTGCCCGGGGTTTACGGGACGCACCACATCGGCGCGTCGACGGACCAGGCGCAGGAAGCGATCGCGGCGGAGACCGTCCGCATCATCCGCAGCTACAAGGACACCGGGCGCGTCCCGAGCGTCGTGAACCTCGCGCGGCGCACGCCGGCGACGCACATGCTCGTCGTCCGGCACAAGAACCGCCCCGGCGTGCTGGCGCACGTGTTCGACCATCTGCGCCAGGCGAATCTCAACGTGCAGGAGACCGAGAACATCGTGTTCGAAGGAGCGGAAGCCGCCGTCGCGCGCGTCAACCTCGACGGCGAGCCGTCCGCGGCCCTGTGTGAGAGCATCAAGCGTGACAATGCAGACGTACTCGATCTACAACTGGTAACGCTCTAACGGCGAACCGTAAACTGCAAACTGCAAACTGTGAACTGTGAACTAACTATGGCGACGTCATCTCGTATTCTTAACTTTTCCGCCGGCCCCGCCGTCCTCCCGCTCGAAGTCCTCGAAGAGGCACAGCGCAACCTGCTGGCGCTGCCGGGCGTCGGGATGTCGATCCTCGAGATCAGCCATCGGTCGAAGACCTTCGACGACATCATCCAGGGCTGCGACGCCGACATGCGCACGCTCGCGAAGATCCCGAAGGACTACAAGATCCTCTTTCTGCAGGGCGGCGCGAGCCTGCAATTCTCGATGGTGCCGATGAACCTGCTGCCTTCCGGGGGCTCGGCGGATTACATCGTCACCGGCGCGTGGGCGCAGAAGGCGGTCAAGGAAGCGAAGAAGGTCGGCGGCGTGAAGATCGCGGCGACGACCGAGGCGGACCACTTCACGGGCGTCCCGCGGCAGCAGGACCTGACGCTGGATCCGGACGCCGCCTACGTCCACATGACGTCGAACAACACGATCTTCGGGACGGAGTGGCACTGGCTGCCGGAGACCGGCCACGTCCCGCTCGTCTCCGACATGTCGTCGGACATCTTCAGCCGGCCCGTGGACGTCGCGAAGCACGCGCTCATCTATGCCGGCGCGCAGAAGAACCTCGCGCCCGCCGGCGTGACGCTCGTGATCATCCGCGAGGACATGCTCAAGCGCTCCCCGGCGTCCCTCCACACGATGCTGAACTACGCGGTGCATGCCGAGAACGCCTCGCTCTACAACACGCCCCCCGTGTTCGCGATCTACGTCATGCGCCTCGTGATGACGTGGCTGCTGAAGAACGGCGGACTCGAGGCGATGGACAAACAGAACGCGCGCAAGGCGGACACGCTGTACGCGGAGATCGATCGCACCGGCTACTACCGCGGTCACGCGAAGAAGGATGCGCGCTCGCGGATGAACGTCACGTTCCGGCTGCCGAGCGAAGAGCTCGAGAAGAAATTCGCGAAGGACGCCACCGCCGCGGGCCTGGACGGGCTGAAAGGGCACCGATCCGTCGGGGGGATACGGGCATCGATTTACAATGCCTTCCCCGAGGCGGGGGTGGACGCGCTGGTCGCCTTCATGAAGGAATTCGAAAAAAACAACGGTTGAGTTAAGACCGTATTTTCAATGACTTGCGGGAGTACACAAGTCTTACAAATACTCCGGTCCGCACCTGCTACTTTGAGTGCTCCACAAGACATCAATAGCAGGAGCCACATTGACGACCCTTCGCGCCGCCGTCCGTTCCGCCTACACGCTACCCAACGTGAACTGGATCACCGCCGGTTTCATGGTGGCGTTCCACGTGCTCGCCATCGCGGCGTTCTGGTTCTTCTCCTGGCCGAACCTGATCGTGGCGATTGTCCTGCACTGGATGGCCGTCGGGTTCGGCATCAGCCTTGGCTATCACCGCCTGCACACGCATCGCGGATTCAAGACGTCCAGGGCGTTCGAGTATTTCCTCGCGATCTGCGGCACGCTGACGCTCGAGGGAGGCCCGATCTTCTGGGTCTCGACCCATCGCAAGCATCACCAGCACTCCGACGAGGCCGGCGATCCGCACTCGCCGCGCGAGGGCGGGTTCTGGGCGCACATGGGGTGGATCCTCTTCGGCGACACGCACCACAACAACACTGAACTGATGGCCAAGTACGCGCCGGACCTCGGCCGCGACCAGTTCTATCGCTGGCTGAACACGTATCACTACGTGCCACTGGTCATACTCGGCCTGATTCTGCTCGCGGTCGGCGGCTGGTCGATGGTCCTGTGGGGCATCTTCCTCCGCGTCGTCGTCGGCCTGCACGGCACGTGGCTCGTGAACTCCGCGACGCACATGTGGGGCACGCGCCGCTACGAGACGCGCGACGATTCGCGCAACAGCTGGTGGGTCGCGCTCCTCACGTTCGGCGAGGGCTGGCACAACAACCACCACGCGCACCCCGTCTCCGCGCGCCACGGCCTCGCGTGGTACGAGTTCGACATCTCCTGGATCACGCTGAAGCTCTTCAACGCCTTCGGTATCGTCAGCGACCTGAAGGTCGCCAAGGTGCGCGAGCCGCTGCCGGTCGAAGACGCCGCGTAGACTTCCGTCTTCTTTCTTCCGTTTCCATCTTCTGATGGCGGTGGTCCAGGCGGACCACCGCTCTCTTTCTGTACGGTCGCTGTAATAGAGTTGTGGCGAACGCCGTCATGGACCTTTCGATCGCACTTGCGGCTCCTCCACTCCGGCTCTTGAAGAAAGCGGATCCCCACGGGGACCAGAAGGTCGTCACGCTATCCGGGCCGGGCGATGACGACGCATTCGAGCGGATCCGGTGCCCGCTCTGCGGCTGGCATCCAACGCCGTCAAGCGTCTGGTTCTGTTACGGAGCCGGCACGCCCGAGCCGATGTTCGCGGGATGCGGGACCGAGTGGAACACGTTCTCCACGGGAGGCCGATGCCCGGGTTGCCAGCACCAGTGGCGATGGACGTCCTGTCTCCGGTGCGCCGGGTGGTCGTTGCACGAAGATTGGTACGAAGTCGGCGACGCCTCGTAGCGCCCGCCTCCGCTTTGGCGCCACCGTGACGTGGCTAATTCTGGCGAATGCCGCGCTGGATCACTGCCCGAGGCGCTTGACCGCAAGTATCCGAACGCCGCCCCGTTTCCATCTGCACGAGTCCGTCGTCCAGAAGGCCGTGACCGCAGCGGTCCGTGCTGCGGGACTGACCAAGCGGGCGAGCTGCCACAGCCTTCGCCATTCGTTTGCGACGCACATGCTCGAGGACGGTTACGACATCCGAACGCTGCAGGAACTGTTGGGGCATGCGGATCTGAACACCACGATGATCTACACACATGTGCTCGACAAGGGACCTCTGGGCGTGAGAAGCCCGCTCGATCGGCTCTGATTGTGGTTAGCTGCGGGCCCCGGCGCGTATCCGCTGCAGGTTCTGGATTGCGGTGCCGAAAAACGGCTGCTCACACGCCGGTTGCCGACGTGAGCCTCGGGCGCGCACCGCATTACGCCGACCGTGTCTTCACGGGCGTTGCGCGTAACCGCGGTCCGCGGAATTCTGCAGACCATGCTAGGATCCCGGCATTCAAGGCTTTGACGGGCGAGCGGTCTCGTTCGTGATTGGTGTATGGCTGCGGGCGAAGACTTTGCGGTCTACTCCAAGACCAGTTAGACCACCCACTACCTTCGAGGAACGTTTATGAAAGAGCTATCGTTCGTGGA
>DAIUEK010000105.1:0-6705 GCA_036845165.1 Vicinamibacterales bacterium
CCCTCAGGATCGCGCCGACGTTGTGCGGATCCTCCACGCCGTCGAGCACCACGACGAGCGCAGCCCCCTGTCCGGCCTCAACGAGGTCCTCGACCGTGTACGCGCGCGCTGCCTCCACGTCCGCGACAACCCCCTGGTGCACGCCTCCGCGCGCCGCACGGTCCAGCGCCTGCGCGTCCACCCGTTCCACCGGCACGCGCTGGCGTCCCGCGAGTGCGAGGACCTCATCCATGCGCGTGTCGTCGCGCGCGCTCACGCGCACGCGGGTCACCCGCTTCGCGCGCAACGCTTCGAGGACGGGGTTCATTCCGTAAACGATCATCGCCGACGGCTCATCACAAAGGTCACTAAGACACGAAGACCCCAAGGGATCTTTGTGATCTTTGTGTCTTTGTGGACTTCGTGCATAAGCCGTGGGCCCGTCTCAGGAAAGTGCTGCTGCAAAAGCCCTGGCTCTTTCGCGAGTACTGATGATCTTCGCGAGCCCCGCTTCCGCCGAGAGCTGCGCGCCGCGATCGATCGCCGGCACGGCGAGATCCAGCTCGGGGCCGCCTCCCTCGCCGGTCAGCGCCACGCGAATCGGGTGGAAGAGGGCCTTCCCCTTCTGCCCTGTCTTCTCCTTGACGCGATTCGCCATCGCGCGGAAGGCGTCGCGGTCCATGAGCGGTCCGTCGATCGCGTCGGACAGCGCCGCGACCACCTCGCGCGCGCCCGGCTCGTGCAACACCTCGGCGACCGCGGGTCGCTGCAGCGCCGCCGGCGCGTCGTACGCAAAGAGGAACGCGAGGCGATCGGGGACCTCCTCGAGACGATCGACCGACCCGACCGCCATCGGCAGGATGGATTCGATGTACGCCATGGCGATGTCCGTCTTGCGCTTGAGAAAGCCCCTCACCTGGAAGAAGCGCGCGCTCTCGGCCGCCATCCGGCCCGGCGACGCCATCTTCATGTAGTGCCGGTTCATCCACGCGAGCTTCTCGGGGTCGAACACGCCGGCGCTGTGCCCGACGTCCTCGAGCGCGAAGCGGCGCGCGAGCTCGTCCATCGGCATCAGCTCCGCATCGTTGGGCGTCTGGCCGCCGCCGGAGCGGGGTGACCAGCCGATGAGCGCGAGATAGTTCATCAGCGCCTCGGGCAGGTACCCGCGCTCGCGGAACTCCGCGACCGAGGTCGCGCCGTGACGCTTGGAGAGCGGCGTGTGGTCCGGGCCGAGCACGAGCGACAGGTGCGCGAAGCGCGGCGGCCCGAAGCCGAGCGCGCGATACAGGAGCACCTGCCGCGGCGTGTTGGAGATGTGGTCCTCGCCGCGGATCACGTGCGTGATCTCCATCAGCGCGTCGTCCACGACGACGGCGAAGTTGTAGGCGGGACGGCCGTCCGATCGGACGAGCACGGGGTCGCCGATCACGTCCGTGCTGAACGTCACCTCGCCGCGGACGAGATCCTGGAACGAGACGTCGATGTGCTCGGGGACGCGAAAGCGCACGACCGCGCGCTCCCCCGCGTCGAGGCGGCGCCGCGCCTCTTCGGGAGAGACGGCGCGGCAGGTCCCCGCGTACCGCGGCGGACGGCCGGCCGCCAGCATCGCACGGCGATCCGCTTCGAGCTTCTGCGGCGCGCAGAAGCAGTAGTAGGCATGGCCGCCGGCGAGCAGCTCGTTCGCGTACGAGGTGTAGAGATGAAGCCGCTCGGACTGGCGGTACGGTCCGCCCGCACCACCGGTGTCCGGCCCCTCGTCCCATTCCAGCCCGAGCCAGCGCAGGTCCTCGAGGATGCTCTCCTCGGACTCCCTCGTCGAGCGCTCGGCGTCGGTGTCCTCGATGCGGAGGATGAACGTGCCGTCGTGGCCGCGCGCGAGCAGCCAGTTGAAGAGCGCGGTGCGCGCGTTGCCGACGTGGAGGTGCCCGGTGGGGCTCGGCGCGAAGCGCACCCTCATCGGCGCCGCCTCAGGATCGCCACCGCGTGCGCGGCAATCGCCTCGCCGCGGCCGACGGCGTCAACCCCCTCGTTGGTCTTCCCCTTGATGCTCACGCGCGAGGCGTCGACCCCGACCGCCTCCGCCACGCGCGCGCGCATCGCGTCGACCGCATCCCTGATCTTCGGTCTCTCCAGGATGACGGTCACGTCGAGATTGCCGACCTCGTAGCCCTGCCCGGCGACGAGCGTCGCCACTTGCCGGAGGAGATCGAGACTCGACGCGTCCTTCCACGCCGGATCCGTGTCGGGAAAATGCCGGCCGATATCACCCATCCCGGCCGCGCCGAGGAGGGCGTCGGTGACCGCGTGGCAGACGACGTCCGCGTCCGAGTGTCCGAGCGCGCCGCGCTCGAACGGAATGGTGACGCCGCCGATGACGAGCGGGCGTCCCTCGACGAGGCGATGCAGGTCGTAGCCCGTGCCGACGCGATCGGTCGCTCCGCGAGAGGTCCGGCGGCGCGCGGCCTCGAAATCTTCTTCCGTCGTGATTTTCAAATTTCCAGGGTCCCCGTCCACGACATGCACGAGATATCCGGCTCGCTCGGCGAGCGCCGCTTCGTCGGTCGCCTCGACGCCCGCGCGCCCGACGGCAATCGCCGCCGCCAGCACCTCGCGCCGGAAGCCCTGCGGCGTCTGCGCGAGATACACGGTCTCGCGCGGGATGGTATCGACGATCACGGTATCACCCGATTGGCGCGCCACGCGTTTGACGGTGTCGCGCGACTGGAGCGCGGCGATCGCCGCGCCGTGCGTCATCGCCGCGTCTATGGTCCGCTCGATCAGGCCGGCGCTGACAAACGGACGCGCGGCATCATGAATGAGGACGACGTCGGCGTGGGCGCTGACACGATCGAACGCGGCCGCGACCGAGTCCTGACGCCGGTCCCCCCCCGCCACGGCATGCACGGCGGGCCCGGGCGTGCCCTCGACGCCTCCCGTCTCGAATCCGAGCGCCGTCCGATCCTTCGGAAGGACGACCACGATTTCCGAGATGAGATGGTGCCCGTGAAAGGCGCGCAGGCTGTGCTCGAGCATCGTCCCGCCGCCGATGTCGAGCATCTGCTTCGGGACGGCCGATCCCAGCCGGCGTCCCGACCCGGCAGCCGCAATGATGACGCTGACGAACATGGGCGAAACACGGATTATATCGCCCGCCTCCGCCCGCGCCGAAGTATGCGCGCGGGCTACGGCGCGCGCCCGCCGTAGCCGCCTCGCGGCGAAGGCGGGCGAGGCTGTAGACTCAGCCCATGCGGACTGCTGCTGCCCTCACCATGTGCCTGGCCGTCTTCTCGCCGGCCGCCGCCCAGAACGTCATCCGGTACGAGCCAAAGGAGAGCGATCTCAAGTTCGTCTTCGGCGTGGCGCCGCCCGTGGCGACCGTCAAGCCGGGCGACATCATCGACACGAAGACGTTCGACTGCTTTGGCAACGTCATCCAGAAGCCGGGTGACACGCTCGCAAAGGTGAAGGGGGACAACCCCCTGACCGGGCCGTTCTACGTGGAGGGCGCGGAGCCGGGCGACACGCTCGTGGTGAAGATCCTGGATCTGACGGTCGACAGCAACCAGGGCGTCGGGGCGCTCGCGCCAGGCTTCGGCGCGCTCAACACGACCAATTACACGCCGATGCTCCACGCGCCGGTGCCGGAAAAGATCTGGTTCTATCCCATCGATCGCGCGAAGAACGAGGCGACGTTCACCGCCCTGGACTCGACGTTCTCCACGCAGATCCCGCTGCATCCGTTTCTCGGGTGCCTCGGCGTCGCGCCCGGCCTGGAGTCGCGCAGCTCGGTCGTACCGGCCGAGCACGGCGGCAACATGGACGCTCCGGAGGCGAGCGCGGGGAATACCGCCTACTTCCCCGTCAACGTGCGCGGGGCGCTGCTCTACCTCGGCGACGGCCACGCGGCGATGGGCGACGGCGAGATTGCCGGCACGGCCATCGAGGTTCCCATGCACGCGCGCGTGCAGGTCGACCTCATCAAGGGACAGAAGATCGGCTGGCCGCGGTTCGAGAACGCGCGGCAGCTGATGGCCGTCGGCGCCTACCGCCCGCTGGACGACGCGCTGCGGATCGCGTTCACGGAGCTCATCGGCTGGATCCGGGCCGAGACCACGATGTCGGACCTCGACGCGTACCAGCTGCTCTCGCAGGTGGGCCGGGTCCACGTCACCGAGATGGTCGACCCCAACTACGTCGTCATCGCGTCGGTCGACAAGAAGTTTCTCCCGCCCCGCAAGAACGGCAAACCTTGGTAGGCCCGACCCCGGGGTCAGGTCTGCGATCGGACCCAAAACGGGGTCAGGTCTGGATCGGGTCTCAGACGGGTGCCAGGTCTCGGAATCAGGTCAGATTCTGAGACGTGGCACCGTCGTTGGACGCGTTCGCAGACCTGACCCCGGGGAGGGTCACTTTGCAGACCTGACCCCGGCGGCGGCGACGCGGCCGCCGGCGGCGTAGAAGGCGCGCTGCTGTTCGTACTGCGTGGACGTCTGGGCGTCGCCGCGGGCGCGCGTGAGCGCGAGCGCGTGGTCCATGGCGGCCACCGCATCGGCCGGACGCCCCTGCTCCGCGTAGGCCGCAGCGGCGGTCTCGTACGCGACGGGATCCTGCTCCGACGTCACCCGCACGGCGCGTTCGGCGAGCGCCGCGGCGCGCGCGCCATCGCGGACGGCGGGATCGCGGGAGGTCGCGAACAGCCATCCCGCGCGCATGAGGAGGATCGGCATGTCGGGCCGCCGCCCGAGGGCGCGCAGGAGGTGCCGCACGGCGGGCCCATCCTTCCCCTGGTCCGCGTACGCCTGCCCGAGGATCACGTCAGCCTCCTTGATCGACGGATCGAGCTCCAGCGCGCGCTCGATGGACGCGATTCCCTCGTCGAACCGCCGCTGCGCGGCCAGCGCAGAGCCAAGCTGCAAGTACGCCTGCGCGCGCGTTTCCGGATCCATCTCGAGCGGCAGCGCCGCGCGCATCTGCGCCTCCGCCTCGGCGTGGCGATTCGCCGCCATCAGGTCGATGCCGTAGTTGATCCGCGCCCGGGCGTTGCCGGGACGCTTGCGCACGGTGTCGCCCCACAGGGCCTCGTCACTCGCGTAATCGAGGTTTCGCGCGCGCGTCAGGCCTGCCGAACTGATGCCGATGACCGCCAGCAGCAAGGCAGAACCGATTCGCATCCGCAACGCCTGTCCGGCACCAGGCGCGTCCGCCGCCTGCGTCTGCCTCGCCGAAGCCCCGGCCGGGCGAAGGCGGGAGCGTACGAGCGCGAAGACGGCTATCACCGCCACCGCGACGACCGCGGCCAGCGGCAGATACATCCGGTGCTCCGCCGCCACCTCAGTCGGGATCGGGAGCACGCTCGACGTCGGCGCCAGCGCCAGGAAGAACACCGCGCCCGCGAAACCTGCCGGCCACCTCCGCACGACAGCCAGGACCGTGAGCGCACACACCGCGGTGATGAGCACCGCCTGCGGCAAGACGTCGAACGGCGACTGTGCGCGCGGCCAATCGTAATAGTCGAACACGAGCGGCCACGGGCGGAAGGCCAGCCCCAGGTAATGAACGATCACGCCCGCCTGGGTCCACAGGTAGGACCACGACGTCCACGCGTCCCCGGCCGCGTGTGGCGTGTGGCCGAGCAGACGCGACACCGCCGTGCGCCCTTGCGTTTCGGCAAGCATCGGCAGCAGCACGACGACCAACGTCGCGAACAGCGCCCCGTAAAGACGCCGGCGGCGCGCGCCTTCCTCGCGGAAGACGTGATCCCACACGACGACGAGCGCGGGCGCCGCGACCATCGTCTCCTTGCTGCCCATCCCGAGCGCGCACGCCAGAACGGCCGCCCAGATCCACCCGCGAATCGCGCAGTACAGGGTCAGCAGCAGGAACAGCGCCGCGAGGCTCTCGCCACGTTGCACCACATAGGTGACGGCCTCGGTGTTCAGCGGGTGCACGATCCAGACGAGCGCGACGGCGAACGCGAGCGGCGTCGCGACGGCACCGAAGCGCGCGCGCAGCCGCGGCGACTGCAGCGTCCGCCGCACGACGCCGAAAAGTGCGAGGCCCGCGACGAGATGGGCGACGAGATTCAGCGCGTGATAGCCGGCGACGTCGAGTCCGCCAAGCGCATAGTTCAGCGCCAGCGTGACATTCAAAACGGGACGCCCGGAAGGCGTGGATCCCGGAGGCGCGGCAAACCACTGCGCCGGCGACCACAGCGACTGGATGCTCGGGTTGTGAACGATGCCGGGGACGTCGTCGAAGACGAACACGCCGCCGAAGCTGTTGGCGTAGGCCCAGACGCCGGCAGCCACCAGAAGGACAGCGAGCAACACGATGAGCGCGGTGTCTGGTAGCCCTGGGGATGCCGGACGGCGCCTGGAGCGAGGCAATCGCCGGCATTATAGCGGGCCGGGACCTCTGCGAATCCCTGATCCCTGATCGCTGATCCCGCATCGCGAATCCTGAATCGGGAATCGGAATGCGGGATGCGGGATAAGGGACTCGGGATAAGGGATCAGCAATTAGGGATTCATGCCGCGCTGCTCGCGACGACGTCGCGGACCCTGGTGGCGAAGTCGCGGACGGCGTCCCTCGGGACGCCTGCAGTTTCGATCGGCGCGTGGACGGTGAGGGCGACGTTCCCCGGACACACCATCAGCCGTCCCCTGAACATCACGTGACGGCTGCCCTGGATGCTGATCGGCACGATGGGCAGCCCCGCCTCCAGGG
>DAIUEK010000106.1:0-6695 GCA_036845165.1 Vicinamibacterales bacterium
CTCTTGCTCTCGCTGCCGGCCGACTTGTCGCCGCTCGACTTGTCGCCGCTGGCCGACTTCGAGCCGGCGCTGCCTTCCGACGACGACTTCTTGGGGTAGTCGTTGATGTAGAACCCCGATCCCTTGAACTGGATCGCGGGCGAGGACGGGAGTTTCCTGACGGGGCTTTTCCCGCAGGTCGGACACACGTCGGGGTTCGGGTCCGAAAACTTCTGGATCCGTTCGAAACGCGACCTGCAGGCTTCACACTCGAATTCGTATAGGGGCATGGCGGTTATTCGAGGGTCGAGGGTCGATGGTCGGGCGGAACGGTCCTCGGCACTCGGTCATCGGTCCTCGATCTTCATTCAAGCATAGACCCGTTATTCTCGCCCAGCATCAGTTTCCGATGCAGCCAGAGCGGAACGGTCCCTTGGCCGAGCAGGGTGTCGTGGAAGGTCCGCGCCGAGTACTTGTCGCCCTTCGACGCCTTGTAGTCGTCCCGCAGCTTCAACACCATCAGCTTGCCGAGTGAATACAGGATGTAGGACGGGTCGAACGTGCCGCGCTCGGCTTCGCGGCGCGCCGACACCTCCTCGACGTAGGCCTCGTCGCGGAAGAAGCGGACCCCCTGCTCGACGGACATATCCTCGCAGTGCAGCCGGATGCCGACGATGAGCCGACAGAGCCGGATCAGCGCTTCGGCGAGCTGGCCGAGTTTGACGGCCGGGTCCTGCCGCCGGAAACCGGCCTCCACCATCATCTGCTCGGAGTAGTGCGCCCAGCCTTCCACCATGGCGGTGGAGGAAAAGAGGATCGACTTCCTCAGCGTGGCCGATACCTTCCGCAGGTGCTGGTAATGGAGGAAGTGGCCCGGATACACCTCGTGAATCGAGATCGACCAGAGCGCGCCGTAGTTGAAGTCGCGGAGATGCTCTTCCTGGCGCGCGGCCGGCCATGACGGGTCGGCGTCGGTGATGTAGTAGTAGGCGCGCAGCGGCCGCGTCTCGAAGGGACCAGGGGTCCACATGCTCGCGAACGTCCAGCGGTAGAACCGCGGTGTCGGCGCGACCTGCACCTCCGCGGAGGCGGGCAGCGACACCAGATTCTGGCGCTGGATGAACGTCTTCAGCTCGTCGAGCTGTTCCTGCGCGGTCGCCACGACCTCGCCCGTGGCGGGGTGCTCGGCCTTCGCGCGCGCCCACGCGGCAAACGGATCTTTCGCATCCAGTTTCGAGGCGACGCGGCGGAATTCCTCCTGCGTCGCGTGCAGCTCGCGGTTCGCGATCGCGAGCAGCCGATCCGCGTCGAGCGTGATGCCTTCGTCGAGGCGCTGCTTCTGCTGAAAGACGTCGCGCCCGAGGCGGAACGGCCCGCGCGCGCGCGGCGCCAGATCGTTCTCGAGGTACGCGACGTATGCGCCGATCGCGTGCGCCGCCTCGGTGGACGCGTCGGCCAGATCGCCGAGCACGTGCAGGTCGTGAAGTCCGCCGAACGCGCGCGGCAGATCCTCCTCGATGAAGCGCAGCGTTCCTCGCAGGCTCTCGAGCCCGACTTTAATGAAGATGCCCGGGGGATCCTTGATGTTGTCGCGCGCGGCCTGCATGAGGCGCGGCACCTGGTGGAGCTTCGACAGCACGCGGCGGGCGCGCTCGGGCAGCGGCGCGTAGTCGAACAGGACCTGCCCGGCGAGGCTCGTCGACACGAGATCCCCGTAGTGTTGCGGGTTGCGCTCCCACGTGCGCACCGTCTCCAGCTCGAAGAGGCGCGCACGGATGTTCGCGTCGAGCGCCGGGCGCTCGAGCCGCTCGATGTCCGTCAGCCGGGTCGGATCGATCGCGCCCAGGCGACGCGCGAATCCGCCCAGATCGCGGACCTGTGCGTCAACGGCCGTCCGGCTCAGATCCTCGAGCAGGTCGTCGTGAAGGTGAACGCCGTCGAATGTCGCGTTGGTGGGGTGTGTCTCGTGGAGCCACGCGAGGTACTCGTCGACGAAGTGAGGCAAGGGTTCGGCGGAATACATTCTGGTAGAATCGGCGCCCCGCGCATGGCCGGCATCCTGTATGTGGTCGCGACGCCCATCGGCAACCTGGAAGATGTCACGTTGCGCGCCCTGAGAATTCTCCGCGAAGTTTCCCTCATCGCGGCTGAGGACACCCGACGGACGGCGCGACTGCTCCAACACTACTCTATCTCGACGCGGACAACGAGCCTCCATGAACACAACGAACGTGAGAAGGGGCCGAAGCTCATCGACCGTTTGAAAGCCGGCGAGTCGATCGCGCTCGTGTCGGATGCCGGTACGCCGCTCATCTCCGATCCCGGGCAGGCGCTGGTGGCGGCCGCGCGCCAGGCGGGCCTTCGAGTCGAGAGCATTCCCGGCCCCAGCGCCGTCACGGCCGCGCTCTCCTCGTCAGGATTGCCGGCGCCGGAGTTCGTGTTCCTTGGCTTTCCTCCAACTAGGTCAAAAGACCGCAACAGGTGGCTGGATGGAGTGGCCACCGAGAAGCGCCTCGTCATCTTTTTCGAGGCCCCGCACCGGATCCGGAAGACTCTGGCTGACCTTGGCAAGGCAATAGGCCTGGAGAGGTCCATTGGAATCGCGAGAGAGCTCACCAAGACTCATGAGGAATTGGTTATTAGACCAATATCCGACCATTTACTGCACTTTTTGGAGCCGAAAGGAGAATTCACGGTGCTCCTACCCCCGTCGGCGGTCGACGAATCCGCCAGGGCCCTACCCGCAGTGAGCCAGTTGCGCGAAGAACTAGGTGAATTGACCAATAGCGGAGGCTTGCGGCGCCGAAAAGCATTGAAGGTCTTGGCGGAGAGGCACGGAATGGCCGTCAATGACTTGTACAAGGCTCTGGGCGGCACCGACGAAGATGGTTGAATGACCTAATTATGAAATATTGCGTAGGATCTTGACCGCTCCCGACGTGATTTGCTACTGTCCCCTACCGGGTCCGCCTGCGCCGCGAAGCGGCTAATGGCGAGTCCTCGGCTCAGCCACGATTTCGATGGCCAAATCGCGCCGGGTAACCAAGTCCCGGACTTCCGCTCGCAAACCGGCCCGCGCTCCGAAGAAGAGGGCCCAAGCCGACCGTCGGCGTCCCGCACGGGGCACGGCGGCGCGGACCTCTACTTCCCGTTCCTCGGCAACGTCCGGGAAATCCAGCAAGTCAGGCAAGCCGGCGAGGCCCGTCAAGGCCGCGAAGCCGGTCAAGGCGGTCAGAGTTCAGCCTGTTCCACCGCCCGCGCCGCCGCCGCCCCCCGTCCGCAAGCCGACGTATCACGAGGCGGTCGCGATGTACGAGCGCGGACTCCAGGCATTGCAGCGACGGGACTTCGCCGCATCCGCGGATGCCCTGCGAACGGTCATCGAACGCTATCCGGACGAGCGCGAGCTCCTCGAGCGGGCGCGCCTCTATCTGAAGGTCTGCGAACGGGAGCTGGAGCCCAAGGAGCCGACGCCGAAGACGGCAGACGAGTGGGTCTATGCCGCCACCGTTGCGCTCAATGCGGGAGACGAGGCGAACGCGCTCCGGCATCTTCAGCGCGCGCTGGCCGAAGACGCACGGCACGATCACGCGCACTACATGATGGCGGTCTCCAGCGCCCGGCGAAACGACGTCGCCACGGCGCTCGATCATCTGCGGCGGGCCGTCTCGCTCAATCCGGAGAATCGCTCGCGCGCGCGCCAGGATCCCGAGCTCGAGTCGCTCCGCGGGGAGGCCGCGTTCAAGGCCGCCCTCGACGCGCCGCCCGCTGAAGGCGCGCCGGCGAGGCCGGCGGCCGCCGCCGCCCGAACGCGCATCAAGCCGCGACGCTAGGTTCGCCGGCCGTTCCCTCTCCTGGGGGGTAACTCCCTTGCCAGTCGTCCACCGAAGTTCTATAGAGTGGGACGAGGCGGGCCCTGTGCAGGCGCCTCCCTGACTTCATATGTCCGACACTCACGTCGTCATCCTCGCCGCCGGCAAGGGAACCCGCATGAAATCCGCGGAACCCAAGGTGCTCCACCGCGCGGCGGGCTGCGCCCTTATCGATCACGCGCTGCGCGCCGCCGATTCGCTGCAACCCTCGACCATCGTGGTGGTTGTAGGCCACATGGCGGACCGGGTGAAGGCGGCGCTCGGGAAACGGCTGGGCCTTCGGTTTGCATTGCAGGAACCGCAGCTCGGCACGGGTCACGCCCTGCTACAGGCGGAACCCCACCTGGCGGGGGGATCCGGCACGGTGGTGTTGCTGTCCGGAGACGTTCCGCTGTTGCGTCCAGCCACACTGCAGGCGCTGGTGAAGGCGCACACGGCGCGGGGGGCGGCGGCGACCGTGCTCACGGCGCGGGTCGACCGGCCGCAGGGTTACGGCCGGATCGTGCGGGAGCGGGGGCAGATCGCGGCGATCGTCGAGGACAAGGACGCGACGCCCGCCGAGCGCGAGATTGACGAGATCAACAGCGGCATCTACGCGTTCGCGCTGGAGCCGCTGTTCACGGCGCTGAAGTCCATCGGCGCCACGAACGCGCAGGGGGAGTACTACCTGCCCGATCTGGTCCGGATTTACCGCGAGCGGGGGCTCACGGTCGAAACGGTCTCCCTCGACGACCCGAGGGAAATCATGGGCGTGAACAGCCGGAGGGAGCTCGCCGACGTGACAGCGATTCTGAAATCGACGCGCAACGAGGAACTGATGGCTGCCGGCGTGACGATCATCGATCCGGCGACGGCGTGGATCGGGTCCGACGTCATCGTCGGGGCCGACACGGTCATTCATCCAAACGTCTATCTCGAGGGGCGCACGCGCATCGGGTCCGGCTGCGAGATCCACGCCGGCGTCCGCATCGTCGACTCGACGATCGACGACGGAGTCGTGATCAACAACTACTGCGTGATCCTCGAGTCGCGCATTGATTCTGGGGCGCGCGTCGGCCCCTTCGCGCACATCCGGCCGCAGTCTCACATCGGAGAGGACGCGCAGGTCGGCAATTTCGTCGAGTTGAAGAAGACCGTACTCGGGAGGCGATCGAAGGCGAACCATCTCTCGTACCTGGGGGACGCCACGATCGGCGAGCGGGTAAACGTCGGTGCGGGCACCATCACCTGCAACTACGACGGGACCGACAAGCATCCGACCGTCATCGAGGACGGCGCGTTCATCGGCAGCGACACGCAGCTGGTGGCTCCCGTGCGCGTCGGCAAGGGCGCGTATGTCGCCGCGGGCTCGTCGATCGTCGAGGACGTGCCGGCGGGCGCGCTCGGGATCGCGCGCGGCAGGCAGGCCAACAAGCCCGGCTGGGTCGCGAAGAACAAGAAGAAGTGACCTTGGACTGGGGACCAGGGACTGGGGACTGAATCATGTGCGGAATCATCGGGTACATCGGCGACAAAGAGGTTGTTCCGATTCTCATCGACGGGCTGCGGCGCCTCGAATACCGCGGATATGACTCGGCCGGCGTGGCCGTCGTCAAGAACGGCGAGATCGAGCTGCGGCGGAGCGCGGGTAAGCTCGCGCGCCTCGAAGAAGTGATCGCGGGTAATCCCCTCGAGGGAGAGTACGGCATCGGGCACACGCGCTGGGCCACGCACGGCCGCCCGACCGAGGAGAACGCCCACCCGCATCGCGACTGCACCGGCCGCATCGTCGTGGTCCACAACGGCATCATCGAGAACTATCTCGACCTGAAGCAGCAGCTGCAGACCGAAGGGCACGTCTTCGTCACGGAGACGGACACCGAGATCGTCGCGCACCTCGTCGAGCGCGAGATGAAAGACGACGGGCTCGAGAATGCGGTGCGGCGGGCGCTGCTCTACATGCGTGGCCTGTTCGGGCTCGTCCTCATCTCGGCCGACGACCCCAACAAGATCGTCACCGTCCGGAACGGGCCGCCGATCGTCGTGGGGCTCGGCGAGAACGAGTTCTTCGTCGCGTCGGATATTCCGGCGATCCTGGCGCACACGCGCGACGTCGTGTTCCTCGGCGACGAGGAGATGGCGATCATCACGCCGCAGGGGGTGGAGTTCACCGACTATTCCGGGCGCGCCGTCTCCAAAAAGAGTACGCGCGTCGTGTGGGATCCGGTCATGGCGGAAAAGGCCGGATACAAGCACTTCATGCTCAAGGAGATCTTCGAGCAGCCGATGGCGGTGAAGGAGACCGTCCTCGGGCGCGCGTCCCTCGAGACCGCGCAGGTGTTCCTCAAGGAGATCGAGATCCCGGACCAGGTGCTGCGCGACGTCGAGCGGATCGTGATCCTCGCGTGCGGCACGTCGTGGCACGCGGCGCTCGTGGGCAAGTTCCTGATCGAGTCGCTCGCGCGCGTGCCGGTGGACGTCGACTACGGGTCCGAGTACCGCTACCGCGATCCGATCGTGTCGAAGAACACGCTCGCGATCGTGATCACGCAGTCGGGAGAGACGGCGGACACCCTGGCCGCGTTGCGCGAGGCCAAAAAGAAAGGGGCCCGCAGTATTTCGATCTGCAATGTCGTCGGCAGCATGGCGACGCGGGAGACCGAAGGGACCGTCTACACCCACGCGGGTCCGGAGATTGGCGTGGCGTCGACCAAGGCGTTCACGTCGCAGCTCGTGGCGCTGCACCTCCTGGCGGTGTACCTCGGGCAGATCCGCGGCACGCTCACGCCGGAGGATGCGCGGCCGCACCTGGAGGGACTGACGCAGCTTCCGCTGCTGATCGAGCAGACGCTGAAGTGCGAGCCC
>DAIUEK010000107.1:0-6672 GCA_036845165.1 Vicinamibacterales bacterium
GAACCCGCTGATGAAATCGGGCGGCATCGGCTCGATGATCGCGATGAAGGCGGTCACGGGCGCGTCGACGATTTACTTCACCGAGAAGCTCTGGAAGAAGCACCGCGTGGGGGCGATCGTCGTGATGGCCGCGCTCAACGGGGCGTCAGCCGCCGTCGTCGCGCACAACGTCAGGCGATAGTCGCGACCGCAAAGAACTCCGCGATGATCTCGCGGAGCTGCGGGATGGACTCGGCGGCGTTGACGGACACGCGCAGGTGCGACCCGTTGTCGAGCCCCTTCGTGTACCACGAGTTCAGCGCGCGCAGCTTGTTGATCACCCAACGGTCGTGACCTCGCGCGACTCCGCGCTCGGGCATCTGGCCCCGAGCATCGGGCCTGGTTGGCGCGACATGGCGGAAACCCTCGGCTTCGCCGGTACGCTCGTGCAACAACAGGTCGATGTAGTCCAGCAGGAACTGCCCGCGCTCCTCCAGGATGATCTCGCGCGGCGTCTCGCCGCGGGCCACGGCCGCGGCCTGCTCGAAGATCCAGGGGTTCCGCAGGGCGCCGCGCCCGACAAGCACGCCAGAAACCCGGCTGTCCAGCAGCTTCTGCACGAGCTGTGAGGGCTCAACACAGTCGCCGCTCCCGAACACCGGAATCCCGACCGTCCCCGCCACCTGGTCGATGAGGTTCCAGTCCGACGACCCTGAATAGGACTGCGCGGCCGTGCGGCCGTGCACGGTGATGGCGGCGGCCCCCGCGTCTTCCATCCGCCGGGCCAGCTCCGGCGCATTGATCTCGCGCTGATCCCAGCCCGCGCGCATCTTCACCGTCACGGGAATCTTCACGGCCTTCGCCATCGCGCTGACGATCGCCTGCGCGTGCGAGGGCTCGCGCATCAGGCTGCAGCCGGCGCTGTGCTTCGCAATCTTCGGCACCGGACAGCCCATGTTGACGTCGACGATGTCGGCCCCCATGCCTTCGACGATCTGCGCCGCGGCCGCCATCTTCTGCGGATCCCCGCCGAAAATCTGAATCGAGACCGGGCGTTCCTCTTCCGTGTATTCCGCGTACTCCAGCGTGCGATCGATGCCCCGGACGATCCCTTCCGAGCTGACCATCTCGGTGACGACGAGCCCGCAGCCGCCGCGCCGCTTCACGAGGCGGCGGAAGGCAGTGTCGGTCATGCCCGCCATCGGGGCGAGCGCAAACGGCTGGTCGAGACTAATCGAACCGATTTTCACTTCGCACTTCGCACTAATAAGCCTTGACATCCGAGGCGTCGACTTCGACGCTGACGGCCTGGCCGATGAGATCGACGGAGAGAATGAGGCGCGCGTGCGCCCCCTTGCGTGTGAGCCGCCCCACGACCCCCTTCAGGGGGCCGTGCGTCACTTCGACCATCATGCCTTCACGAATCAGCGGGCAGGGATCGAACTGGAGTTCGCTCTCCACCAGCCGCCGGATACTTTCGATCTCGTGCTCCGGTATCGCCACGATGTCGCCGTCGAACGAGACGATGTTCACGACGCCGGCGCACTTCAGGACGGGCAGCCGCTCGTGGCCGTTGAAGCGCACGAAGCAGTACCCGGGGAAGAGCGGCCAGTCGACCTGCTTCTTGCGGTCTTTCCAGTGGCTCCAGCGCGTAATCGTCGGGAGAAAGGCTTCGAGACCCTTCCGTTCGAGCTGCTCGCGCACGACCTGCTCGTGGCGCGAGCGCGTCCAGAGGGCGTACCACGCCGGGGCGTCGTGCATGGTGACTACTGCCTACTGCAAACTGCCTACTGCGAACTTCCGGCAGGCTCAGCCGCGATCTGCTTCTCGTACGCCTTCTTCAGTTCGTCGTTCTTCCACTCGATGATCGCCTGCGTCCGGAGGCGCGCCAGGAATTTCTTCATCTCGGTCTGGGTGCGCGCACCCGCGACCTTGTCCGCGATCAGGTCGCGCACGGCGTCGAACGGCTGGAGTGCCTGCGTCTTGAGCGTCTCGAGCTTGAAGATCTGGTAGCCCTTCGGCGTGCGGATCGGCTGGGTGACGTCACCCGGCTTCATCTTCTCCACGAGCGCCAGCAGCTGGGGAGACATGTCGGCGTGCGCGAAGGGTCCGATCAGGCCGCCATTCGCCTTCGACGCGGAGGCGGACAGCTCGGCCGCCAGCTTGGCGAAATCCTCCCCCTTCAGCGCGCGCGCGCGGATGTCGTCGATCTTCGTCTTCGCCGCATCGTCTTTTGCCACGTTGACGCCGCCGTCGGACGCCGGCACTTCGATGAAAATCTCCCGGAGCGTGACCGACGCGGCGTCGGTGAACTCCTCGGGGTGCTTCGCGTAGTACTGGCGCGCTTCTTCCTCGGTGATCTGGAGCTTCGAGCCGATCTCCTGGCGCTGGACCTGCTCGATCAGCATCTGGCGCTCCAGCTGCTTCCGCAGATCGTCCATCGTCATGTTTTCCTGCGCGAGGGCCGCCTGGAACTTGGTCTCGTCCTGCAGACCCTGCTCCTTGCGGATGTTGCCCACGACCTGCTTGAACTGATCGTCACTGAGGTGCAGACCCAGCTCGCGGCCGCGCTGCAGCAACAGCAGTTCGTCGACAGCGTTCACGATGAGCTGCGGCGTCACCTCGGCGAGCATCTTCTTCAGGGTCTCGTCGTTCTTCATCGTTTCGGGATCGACCTGGCCCTGCATCTTCTGCCGCAGGACCGCGACCTGCAGTTGCTCGAGCTCCGTCTTCGTGATGATCTCGCCGTTGACCTTCACGAGCACCTGCTCGATGATCTCGCCCCGAGCCTCGGCTCGGGGCGACCCTGAGCGTGTCGAAGGGTCGGCGCGCATCGGCGCCACCGCCAACGCCGAGAGAACAATCGCCGCCGCGAAAAGCTGGTTCTTCATTATTTTCAATATCTTAGCGTATCTGGACGCCCTCGCTCAAGTCGCGGAGGAGGCCGGAAACCCGGCTGAACACACCCCCCTCCGCCCGGGGGTCCTCCTTGGCCGGCCGCAGGATCTCGTCCCTGGTGAACCCCGCCGTGACCTCCCCGGTCGTCGCCCGTGCGGTCCACCAGGAAGCCGCGGATCCCTTCTTCGTGGGAGAACTCGCGGGCCCGATGCGGAGGTCCAGCTTCAGCGTCGCGGGGGGCGTCAACTGGACGTCCTTCCGCTCCTGGATGACCCGGAACAGCCACCCGGGATCCATTTTCGCTTCGGGCCTGAACTTTAGGACGACGATTTGCCCTTCCCGGTCGATGGATTCGATCCCGACCCGGTCGGCGAGCAGCCTGATGAAGGCGTATTCGGCCAGATTCTCGATCGAGGCCGGGGGCGGGCCATACCGGTCCCGGGCTTCCTCGATGACCCGCTGGAGCGCATCCTCCGACCGCACGCCGGCCATGCGGCGGTAGACGGTCAGGCGCTGGTTCATGTCGGGGATGTAGGACTCGTCGATGCGGAGGTCGACGCGCAGGTTGACGTTCGCGCGGGCCTCGTCCTCGATCTCCTCCCCCTTCAGCTCCTTGATGGTCTGCTCGAGGAGCTTCATATACATGTCGAACCCGACGGTTTCGATCTGCCCGCTCTGCTCCCCGCCGAGCAGGTTCCCGGCGCCGCGAATCTCCAGGTCGAGCGCCGCGACGCGGAAACCGCTGCCGAGATCGCTGAACTCCCGGATCGCCGCGAGCCGCGTCTTCGCCACGGGTGAGAGGTTGTCTTCGGGCGGGATCAGCAGGTACGCATACGCGCGGCGGTCGGAGCGGCCGACGCGTCCGCGCAACTGGTAAAGCTGCGACAGGCCGTAGCGATCGGCGCGGTTGATGATCATCGTGTTGGCGTTGGGGATGTCGAGGCCGTTCTCGATGATCGTCGTCGCCAGCAGGACGTCGTACTTGTACGCGACGAAGTCGACCATGACCTTCTCGAGCGCGTTTTCGCTCATCTGCCCGTGGCCGACGCCGATCCGCGCGCCCGGCACGAGGCGGTGCAGCAGGTCCGCCATCGAATAGATCGACTCGACGCGGTTGTGGACGAAGTACACCTGGCCGCCGCGCGCCATCTCGTTCCCGATCGCCCGCGCCATCACCGCCTGGTCGAACCTGACGACGTTGGTCTGGATGGACAGGCGATCCTTGGGCGGCGTCTCGATGATGGACATGTCGCGGATGCCGGCGAGCGACATGTTCAACGTCCTCGGAATCGGCGTCGCCGTCATCGTCAGCACGTCGACGCGCTTCTTCATCTGCTTGATGCGCTCCTTGTGCGCGACGCCGAAGCGCTGTTCCTCGTCGACGACGAGGAGCCCGAGATCGCGGAACGTGACGTCCTTCGACAGCAGGCGATGGGTCCCCACGATGATCTCGACCTTGCCCGCCTCGAGATCCTCGAGCGTCGCCTTCTGTTCGGCCTTGGTGCGGAACCGGCTGACCATGTCGATGCGGACCGGGAACGCCGCGAAGCGATCCGTGAGCGTCTTGAGGTGCTGGAGGGCGAGCACGGTCGTCGGCGCGAGGATGGCGACCTGCTTGCCGTCCATGACCGCTTTGAAGCCGGCGCGCATCGCGACTTCGGTCTTGCCGTAGCCGACGTCGCCGCACAGCAGGCGGTCCATCGGCGTCGGCGATTCCATGTCGCGCTTGATGTCGGTGACGGCGGTCTGCTGATCGATCGTCAGCTCCCACTCGAACGCGTCCTCGAACTCCTGCTGCCAGTGGCTGTCCGGGCTGAACGCGTGGCCCGGGATCGCGCGGCGTGACGCGTGGAGCTTGAGGAGCTCCTCGGCCATGTCGCGCATCGCCTTCTTGACGCGCGTCTTCGCCTTGTCCCAGCTCGTCCCGCCCAGCCGGTCCAGCGCCGGGCGCGAGGCGCCGGTGTATTTCTGGACGAGGTCGAGGCGCTCCACCGGGACGAACAGCTTGTCCTCGCCCGCGTAGCGGAGCTCCATGAACTCCTGCGCCTCGAGACCCACCTCGATCTTCTTCAGGCCGACGAAGACGCCGATCCCGTTGTCCACGTGGACGACGAGATCGCCCGCCTTCAGGTCGCGGAAGTCGGAGAGGAACGTTCGTGTGGCGGACCGCCGCTTCTCGTGCGTGTGCCGTTCTTCGTCGAAGACGTCGGTTTCCGCCCAGAGCTGCAACCCCGCCGCCGGCAGGCGGAAGCCCTTGGACAGACGCCCCACGGCCACGAGCACGGCGGTCGCGTGCGCGTCTTCTCCGCGATCGATCGACGCCGCGGGGACCTGGTAGTCCGCGAGCATTTCGATGACGCGCTCGGCGCGCCCCTGCGAGTGCGCCACGAACACGACGGTCTCGCCGGCCCCGCGGGCGGTCCGCAGTTCCGCGACCCAGTCCGGGACGCGCCCGGAGAACTCCATCGCCGGCTGACTCGCGATGTGCCGGACCGTGTCTTCGGTCCCGAGCGCGAGCGTTTCGAGCGACGTCGCCCCCTCCAGCGTCGGCGCGACGTCGTCCCACCCGATCACCAGGGACGAGGGTTCGGCCGCCGCCTGGTTCTTTCGAAGGGCTTCGCCGTAGCTCGCCTCGATCTGCTCGCGCTGCTTGACGATGGCCGCGCGCACCTCGTCGGGCTCCGACACGAGCAGGGTTGGACGTGAGTCGCCGAGGTAGTCGACGAACGTCGCGCTGCGATCCAGCGTGCCTGCCTCGCCGTAGCCGGGCGAAGGCGGGCCGTCGATCAGGAGTTCCTGGAGTGGAACGATGTGCGCCTGGTCGATGGGCTCGATGGAGCGCTGGGTCCCCGGGTCGTAAGTGCGAAGCGATTCGATCGTGTCCCCCACGAATTCGAGGCGGATCGGCTGTCGCGCGCCCGCGGGATAGAAGTCGACCACGCCGCCGCGGACGGAGAACTCGCCGGGCTCGTCGGTCGGGTCCTGCCGCGTGTAGCCGGCGTCCGCCAGCCGATCGCCGAGATCGATCGGGGAGATGTCATCGCCGGAGCGCAGGGTGAGTCCGGCCTCCCTGAACCGTGAAGGGGGACTCAGCCTCGGCATGAGCGCCGTCGCGGACGCGATGACCAGCCTGGCGGTGCCGGTGCTCAGCGCGTGAAGGGTCCTGGCGCGCGCCGACGCGATGTCAAAGTGCGGCGACAGGCCGCGGTACGGGTCGATCTCGTGCGATGGGAACGGGACGACGAACTGTGCGGCGTCAGCGTCCGAGACCCCCTCAAGGACCGCCAGGAAGAACCGGGCGTCCGAGGTGAGCTGCTCCACGTCCGCGTCGGTCGGGGCGATGAGCACCACGCGATCCCGCGCCGTCGCCGCCGCAGCGAACAGCGCCTTCGCCGCCGGCGTCAGCCCGCTCACGGCCCGCCCGGGCACACCGAAACCGAGCCGGCCGGCGGTCGTCTTCAACAGTGCGAGCAGGGTGAGAGAGGTTGAGGTCGAGGAACTCATGGCGACGAGGCCGGTTGCTACCGGAACCTGTGATTATCGCACGACAGGGCGCCGAGGGAGCAAAGAGCGCGGACACGATCTCTCGCAGAGGGCGCGAAAAAGCAGAGGGCGCAACCTCAGGTCTTCCTGACAGGACGGCGCTCTCTCCTTGTCGGCGCCCTCCGCGCGAGATCCCCGTGCTCAGCGGGCGCGCTCGGCTACCTCTGCGCCCTGCGAGCCTTATCGATGCTCGTCGTGGTGGAATAACCCTGTTCGACCGGCTCGAGGACGACCTTGCCCCCCCGGGCCTCG
>DAIUEK010000108.1:0-2894 GCA_036845165.1 Vicinamibacterales bacterium
CTGGCGATTTCCTCAGCTCGTGGCGTAATTGCCCCTGAAAAACAAAAAGTGGGCAACCGGCCCACTGTCTGGAAAACCCCCGGACTTACCACCTCCCACTATATCTCAGATGGGTCGCGCGAGGAGATCGTAACCCTGCGCCCCCACGATCCGGGCCTGGATCAGGTCGCCGCGACCGAAAACGGACGGATCGCAGTCGGTCAGGTAGACGACCGGGTCGATATCGGGCGCCTGCCCTTCGAGCCGGCCCTGCAGGACCAGCTCGTGCTCGGCCGACGGGCCGTCGACGAGCACCGCGACGTCCGCGCCGATGCGGGACTGCTGCCGGGCTTCGACGATCCGCTGCTGGCGCCTCATGATCCGATCGCGCCGCTTGCGCTTCGCGGCGGCCGGCACGTCGTCGGTGACCGCAAAGGCGCGCGTCCCTTCCTCGTGGGAGTAGGTGAAGACGCCGATGTGATCGAAGCCGGTGTCGTCCACGAAGCCCTCGAGCTCGGCGAACTCCACCTCGGTTTCACCCGGGAAGCCCACGATGAAGGTCGTCCGTAACGTGACGCCGGGAACACGGTCGCGGATCCGGGCGAGCAGCGTGTCGTATGTCTTCCGGTTCCCTGGGCGGCGCATCCGCTTCAGCACGTCCGCCGATGCGTGCTGCAGCGGCAGGTCGATGTAGCGGCAGACCTTCTCGCACTCCGCCATCGCGGCCAGCACGTCGTCGGTGATCGTCGTCGGATAGAGGTAGAGCAGCCGGATCCATTCGAGTCCGTCGACATCGTTCAGCTCGTGCAGCAGCGTCGCCAGCGCCCCGCGCTCGGACCGGTCGATCCCATAGAACGTGGTGTCCTGCGAGATGAGGAGCAGCTCCTTCACGCCGCGCGCCGCCAGGGCGCGCGCCTCCGCGACGATCGACGCCCGCGCGCGGCTCCGGTACTCGCCGCGCAGCGTCGGGATGATGCAGAACGCGCAGGTGTAGTCGCACCCTTCCGCGACCTTGACGTAGGCGAAGTGACGAGGTGTCGTGACGACGCGTGGACTGTCCGCGTCGTAGAGGTAGGTCGGGAGCGGCCGAGGATCGAGGACCGAGATCCGAGGACCGACGATCGAGGACCGAGGAGCGGGGTTCTGCTTGAAGAAGGTCATCGGGATCGAGCCCCCGATCCTCGTTCCTCGATTCTCGGTCATCGACCCGAGCGCTTCGACAATCTGCGGAACCTCCCCCGTTCCAAGTATCGCGTCGATTTCCGGGATCTCCTTCTTCAGCTCGTCGCGATAGCGCTCGGCGAGGCACCCGGTGACGACGAGCCGCCGGCACGTGCCGTCGCGTTTCTGCTGCGCCATCTCGAGGATGGTGTCGATCGATTCCTGCTTCGCGTTATCGATGAACGCGCAGGTGTTGACGACGATGACGTCCGCATCCTGCGGGTCCGCCGTGATCTCGTGCCCCGCCTGCTGCGCGTAGCCCAGCATCACCTCGCCATCGACGAGGTTCTTCGGGCAGCCCAGTGAAACAAGACCTATCTTCAGAACAACCTCTTCACGCGCCACGGCGCATTTCACGAAGATCACTAAGAAACAAAGATCACAAAGACACTTTGTGGTCTTCGTCCCTTAGTGGTCTTTGTGAGATAGCCCGTGGGCCGCCTCACCTAGGGATATATCCGATACAGCATGCGCGGGTATGGAATGGCCTCGCGCAAGTGTTCGAGGCCGCAGATCCAGCTGACGACGCGCTCGATGCCCATGCCGAAGCCGCCGTGCGGCACCGAGCCGTAGCGGCGCAGGTCGAGATACCACTCGAAGGCTTCCTGCGGCAGCTCGTGCGCCTTGATGCGCGCGAGCAGGAGATCGAGATCCGAGATGCGCTCGCCGCCGCCGATGATTTCGCCGTAGCCTTCGGGGGCGAGCACGTCCACGCCGAGCGCGACTTCCTCGCGCTGCGGATCCGGCTTCATGTAGAAGGCCTTCACCTTTGACGGATACCGGTGCACGCAGACCGGGCGATCGAATTCCTCGGACAGCGCGGTTTCATCCGGCGCGCCGAAATCGCCGCCCCATTCGAAGGCGATGCCTTTCTTGTGCAGGATCCCGACCGCCTCGTCGTACGAGATGCGCGGGAACGGCGCCTGAACCTTTTCCAGCCTGGAGGTGTCGCGCTCCAGCACCTTCAGCTCCGGCTTCCGCTTCTCGAGCACGCGGCCGACCACGGACGCGACGAGATCCTCGGCGAGCGTCATGACGTCGTCCAGCGTCGCGTACGCCATCTCCGGCTCGACCATCCAGAACTCGGTCAGGTGACGCCGCGTCTTGGATTTTTCCGCGCGGAACGTCGGGCCGAAGGCATACACGCGCCCCAGCGCCATCGCGTTCGCTTCGTTGTAGAGCTGACCGCTCTGCGTGAGGTACGCGGTCGTGTCTTCGAAGTACTGGACGGGGAAGAGCGTCGTCGTGCCTTCGCAGGCCGCCGGCGTGAAGATGGGGGTGTCCGCGAGGATGAAGCCCCTGCCGTTGAAGAAGTCGCGCACGGCGTTGATCACTTCGTGGCGGACGCGGAGGATGGCCTGCTGCCGCGGCGAGCGGATCCAGAGGTGGCGCCGATCCATCAGGTAGTCGACGCCGTGCTCCTTCGGCGTGATCGGGTAGTCCTTCGCTTCCGACACGACCTCGAGGGACGTGACGTCCACCTCGTAGCCGCCCGGGGCGCGCGTGTCCGCGCGGGCGGCGCCGTCCACGATGATGGCGCTCTCCTGCGCGAGATGGTCCGCCGTCTTGAACATCTCGTCGCCGACCGCCTGCTTCGACATCACGCACTGGATGAAGCCGGAGCCGTCGCGCAGGGTGAGGAAGTGGATCTTTCCGCTGGAGCGCCGGTTGTGCAGCCAGCCGCGCAGCCGCAC
>DAIUEK010000108.1:2994-6636 GCA_036845165.1 Vicinamibacterales bacterium
CGTGCGCGCGCGGCGCGGGCCTGCCCGAGCACGGCCGCCGGGGAGCCCGTGTTCGCGAGCTCCATCAGGTACGTCCCGTCGTACCCGACCTTCTGCATCGTCATCAACGCCATGTCCCAGTTGATCTTTCCGTCGAACGGGACCAGGTGTTCGTCCTTCTTGCCCTTGTTGTCGTGCACGTGGGTGGTGATCAGGTGCTCCGCCACCGTTTCGATCGCGTCCGCGACGTCGCCCATGAGGAACGCATGGCCGAAGTCCAGGCAGATGCCCGTGCGCGGCGCGTCCAGGTCCCGTTCCAGCAGATCCACCAGGGACGCGGCGTCCGACAGCGGGTTCGGGATCACCTCGAGCGCGACCCGGATCCCGACAGGCTCCGCGAGCCGGCAGATCTCCTCGACGCTGCGAAACGCCGCGGTGCGGTTGTTCTCGCCCCCCTGCGCCGTCGGCGTCCCGAGATGGACGATGAAGACGTCCGCCGGAATCTGCCGCGCGATGTTCAGCGCGGCGTCCGCTTCACGCACCGCCGCCTGCCGCGTCGCGCTGTCGCTCACGGCGTTCGAGAACGCCTCGCCCCAGTGATCCGGGGGCGAGAGGCTTTCCGTTACGGGCGCATGAATGCCGTGGAGCGCCAGCCCCGTCTCCTTCAGCCACTCCGCCAGCCGCGCAATCGCCGCCGGGTCGTGATAGTCGAAGTGGCTCCGGGTCGCGAACACCTCCACGGCCTCGAATCCGTGCGCCGCAATCTGCGCCAGGTGTTCCCGGCTCAACCGCTGGTCGTGGTACAGGTGCGTGGAGATACCAAAGCGCATGGTGCCGCTGAACTCACTGAGCGGAAACCAGTTATTCTACCACCGCCGCGGAGGAACACGGAAACACCGCCGCAGACCAACACAGACCAACCCGCCATAGACCAACACAGACCAACACAGATAAAGGCAGGCTAGGCGGGGTGCCGGTTCGACTCCCGGTTGGGTTGGTCAAACGAGGTTTGGTAGGTTCGCGGCGGGATCGCCCATGGCCAGGCGCTTGTATTTCAGTTCGCGACCGAAATTCACCAGCAGGCCGATGCCCCCGCCGGCGCATTTCAGGTAGTTCAGGGTCTGGGCCTCATCACGCGGGTCAAGGTCCCTGGCGGCTTTGATCTTGACCACGACTTTTCCTTCAACAACCAGGTCGACATGGAAAGTTCCGATCAGGGTCCCGTGGGAGTGAACCGTGATGTGTCGCTCCTCGGTGGCCTCCAGGCCTCGTTCCCGCAGGATGATCGCTAGCGCGCGCCGATAGATCTTTTCCGAATACCCGTGGCCCAGTTCGTGAAACACGTCGTAGAAGGCCCCGATGATCGCGTGGGTGAGGCTCGCATGAAGAAATTCAGCCACGCGCCGCCATAGGCAAACTGTGTTCCGCGCGAAAACACTCGACTATTGATCGAAATCCGCCGGAAGTACGCGGATTCCGCTCTCGGATGACGCCAGTAAGTACGCAGAATCAGCGCGCCTTTGCGGGCGGTCGGATCTGTGTTGGTCTGTGTTTGTCTGTGGCGGAATGATCCGTGTTGGTTTGTGTTGGTCCGTGGCCTACCGGAATTCCTCGACATGCATGGCCAGCAGCTCGCGCAGGCGGGCGAAACGGGGCTGGTTGTCGAGGTTGTTGCGGACGTACCTGAGGGTGCGCGGGATGTACTGGATGTAGACAGGGTTCCGGCGCGCGGTGGTCTGATAGCCGAACGTGCCGAGCGCCTTCAGATTGCGCTGCAGGGCCATCACGTCGAAGCGGCGGCGGAAGTTCTCCGCGGGGCTGGCCTCGCCGACGCCTGGCGAAGGCGCGCCCGTGACACCCTTCAGCGCGAGGAAATACGCGATCAGCTCGTCGACGGTCTGCTCCGGCAGATCGACGTAGGAGTCGCGGAGCAGCGACACGAGGTCGTACGTGTCGGGCCCCATGCGCATGTCCTGGAAGTCGATGATGTAGAGCTGCGACTCGCGCAGCATCAGGTTGCGGCTGTGGTAATCGCGGTGGCACAGGACGCGAGGCTCTGCGGCCAGCTCGCAGACGATGATCGCGAATTCCGCGCGCAGCGCGGCCCGCTGATCGTCGGCGAGCGTCACGCCGCGGTAGGCCTCGAGAAAGTGCTTCGTGAAGAAGTCCAGCTCCCATGTGAGCTTCTCGACGTCGAACGAGATGCCGTAGGGCAGGTACTCGGGTGAGACGAGCTGTTCCCCGCGCGTCTGCAGGGTGGCGATGAGCGCCACCGCCTGGCGGTAGAGCGCCGCATGTTCCGCGGGGCTCGCGGCGCCGAGGTGCGCCTGCAGCGTGACGTCGCCGAGATCCTGCAGCGCGAGGATGCCGAGATCGCCGGCGTGGCCCAGGATCTCGGGGATCGGGACGGGCATCTTCGCCATCAGGGTGGCGACGTTCACGAACGGCAGCGTCGTCACGTCGAACGGCGCGGAGTTCAGCGCCAGCACGATCGACGGGGCGTCGGGCAGGAGGATGCGGAAATAGCGCCGGTCGGACGCGTCACCCGTCAGCGGCACGACGCGCGGGTGGCCGGCGGCCAGCCCGTGGCGATCGAGATATCCCTGGATGCGCTCGCGCGCGCCGTCCACACCGACCTGTCGTCTGTCCATCAACCCTCGCCACCCAAAAAAGGGGACAACAGACATTATTTGCGAAAAAAGGCGGTTGTCCCCTTTTTTTAGTCGAGCGTGGCGACAACCAGATCGGATCCGCCGCGGACGATCGCGCACCGCGTGAACGCGGCGCCGTCGGGAATGCGGACCCCATCGGCGATGACGCACTCGGTGATCACGGCCCCGTCGCCGACGGTCACGTCGTCCCACAGCACCGAGCGCGTGACACGGGCGGACCCGGCGACGTGGACGTGGCGCCCCCAGCGCGGCCGATCCACGCGGCCGTCCGCGGCCGCCAGGTCGAGCGAGGTCTGCAGCAGGTCGGCGGGCGTGCCGATGTCCCGGAACGCCGCGTGGCTCACGAAGCCCATGACCGATCCATGCCGCGCGGCCATCAGCTCCGGATAAAGGCCCATGACCGACTCCGCCGGAACACCGTCCTCGAGCGACAGGAAGGCGTCCGCGTCCGCGACTTGCGGGCCGATGAAGTGGAAGGACGGCTGGGTATCCCCGCGGCGCGTAAAGCCGGTCACCGCGTGGCCGGCGTCGAGGAGCACGCCGCCGTATTTGTCGGGACGGAGATTCGGGATGAGCGCCATCGTCACCAGCGCGCCGGTCCGGCGATGCTGCTCGACCATTGCGTGAAGATCCACGTCGGTCAGCGTATCGCCGTTGACGAGGATGAAGGTGCGGGGAGCCCCGCTGTCGAGCAGGAGCGGCAGCGCGCGGCGTGGACCGCCCGCCGAACCCAGGACCTGAGACTCCCACGAATAGCGGACGCGCGCGCCGAGATCGCGGCCGTCACCGACGGCCGCGGTGATCGTCTCGGGCTTGTGGTGCAGATTCAGGACGAGATCGTCGACGCCGTGCCCGGCGAGCCAGCGGATCGTCCGCCGCGCCAGCGGCTCGCCGTCGACAGGGGCCGCCGCCTTCGCGCGCGCCAGCGTCAGGGGCTGCAGCCGCGTCCCCAGTCCCGCCGTGAGCACGAGCGCGCGGCGTGGAACCGTCC
>DAIUEK010000109.1:0-6625 GCA_036845165.1 Vicinamibacterales bacterium
GATGATCTGCGCGACGTCGGCCTCGGTCAGCCCGTAGCCGCTGGCATTGGCCTCGAAGAAGTTCCTCGCGAAGGCCATGGCCTGGCCGAGCGCATCCGGGGTGGTGGTGTCCATGAAGAACCGGTGTTTGGCCGTCGTCTGCTCGAACCAGTCGTCCTCGGCATGTCGCGCCGGCTGCCAGCCGCCCGCCGCTGTCGCCGGCGCCGGGGCTGCCTGGGCCTGCACCGCCGATGCTGCGCCGAACGCGGCGCCAAACGCCGCCGCCCCCGCGCCCACCCGTGAAAGAAACGTACGTCGGGCCAGGGGGCCCGGCACTCTGTCGTTGCTCATCGCGTCCTCGCCTTGTGTGGGACCTCGCCCCGAAGTGCTACTACACTATCGCGACCCCCGGTCACGCATCCATGAAATGTCACCTGCGCTCGCTGGCCTGCGCGATCGCGCTCTGCGGCGTTGTCGCCTGTTCCGCACCCGGCAACCCGAGTGCACCCAGGCGGCGCTACAGGCTCCATGGCCCGCTCGTCCCCGCACGGGTGACGATGGTGGCGGCGTGGGATGTCCCGAAGAACCCGCTGAGTGACCCGACACTCGACCAGTCGCCGCTCTCGAAGGAAATTCGGTGGGGGTTCCGCCTGTTCACGAACACGCCGGCTGAAGCCGGGCGGTTCGTGCCGGGCCAGGTTTCGTGCAACGACTGCCATCTGAACGCCGGCCAGCGCGAGCGGGCCATGCCGCTCGTCGCCATCGCGGGACTCTTCCCCGAGTACAGCCGTCGCGCCGGCCGCCTCATCAGCCTCGGCGATCGCATCGTCGACTGCCTCCTGCGGAGCGAAAACGCCACGGGAAGACTCGAACGGGATCAAGAAGGGCACGCGCGACAGGTCAGCCCCGGCACGTTGCCGACACCCACGTCGAAAGAGGTGCTGGCGTTGTCGGCGTACCTGACGTGGCTGTCGGGCGGGTATGCGATCGGCACGATACCGACATGGCGCGGGCAGAACGTAATCCCGACCGCCGCGCTGATTCCGATCGAAAGGCTGGAGCCCGGGAAGGGGGAAGCGATCTTCAAGGAACGCTGCACGAACTGTCACGGGCCAGAAGGCCAGGGCGTGTTCGTGGGCAACAGGCGGCCCGGCCCGCTGTGGGGTCCGAACTCGTGGAACGACGGCGCCGGCGCAGCGCGCGTTTACATGCTGGCCGGGATCATCCGCTACACGATGCCGTACCTGGACCCGGGCAACCTCACCGACGAGGAGGCGCAGCAGCTTGCGGCGTTCATCACGTCGAAACCCCGGCCCTCCTATCCATTCAAGGACCAGGACTACCAGGTCGATCCGCTGCCGCCTGACGCGGTCTACTACCTGAGGCGCGCCGCGGCGCGGTAGGTGACGTCTCTTCATCGACTAGCAGCCTGCCGGGTTTCGTCACATAAGTGCAACCAATTGCAGGAACTTACGGTATTCTGCCGGTTGCCCAACCAACGGCCCGCCGCGGCCGTCTGATATGCGGGCGGCAGGGCGACCTTTCAGGTCCGCCATGTCAGCCGGGTCTAAACCCGGCCTACGAAGCAAGCGCCGTCGCCGATCAACAGCATGTCCTTGTTCAAGCCGACCTACCTGATTGGCGCGATTGCGGTCGCAGTCGTGACGGCCGGTTTTTTCATGCGGCCGCGGGCGCGCGCGCCGGAGCGGGAGCAGGGCGGTCCGGCCGTCTCCACGGCCCTCGTCAAGAAGCAGGACTTCATCCGCAGCCTGCGGCTCAGCGGCACCATCGAGGCGGTTGAGGCGACGACGATCGCCGCGCCCCGTCTCGCCGGACAGAACAACAATTCGCTGGTCATCACGGCGCTCGTGCACGCGGGACAGGCGGTCCACCCGGGCGATCTCCTGGTCGAGTTCGACCGCCAGGATCAGATTCGCAACTCGCTGGATCGCCAGGCGGAGCTCAACGATTTTCAGCAGCAGATTCTCAAGCGGCAGGCGCAGGAGGACGCGTCCAGGGCGGCGGATGACAGCACCATGATGCAGGCCGGGAGCGCCGCATCGCGCGCGCAGCTCGAAATGCTGAAAAATGAAATGCTGCCGAAAATCCAGGTCGAGAAGAACACGCTCGCGCTGGAAGAAGCGCAGGCGAAGTTGAAGGCCCTGAAACAGACCTACGATCTCAAGCGCCAGGCGGCCCAGGCGGACATCAAGGTCCTCGAGATCCGCCGCGATCGATCGTCGAACGCCATGCGTCAGGCCGCGTCGAACGCGGACCGCATGCAGATCAAGTCCCCCATCGCCGGCATCGCCGTCATCAAGACGACCTGGAAGGGCTCGAACATGGCGGAGGTGCAGGAAGGGGACGAGGTCCGCTCGGGCGTGCCGGTCGTCGATGTCGTGAACCCCGCGACGATGCGGGTCCGGGCGCGTGTGAACCAGACGGACGTCCGTGAGCTCCAGAACGGTCAAGTCGTGCGCATCGGGCTCGACGCGTATCCCGAGCTGTCGTTCACCGGCGCCGTAACCCAGATTTCTCCGATCGGCGTGCAGTCGTCGTTGTCCCCCAAGGTGCGCAATTTCGTCGTGCTGATATCGGTGCACGGTGCGCACCCGAACCTGATGCCCGATCTGACCGCCTCGCTCGACGTCGCGCTCTCGCGGTCCACCGGGGTGCTCGTCGTCCCCCGCGACGCCGTCGCCTACGTCGGCGGCCAGGCATACGTCCAGGTGCCGCGAGGCGGTGCCTACGAACGGCGCGATATCGTGGTCGGAACCCAGAACACCCACGAGGTCATCGTCACGGGAGGCCTGGCGGAGGGAGCGATCGTCGCCCGGAACATCGGCCAGGGGGTGATCCGATGACGGCGCGCCGGTTTGGGCGCGGACCCACGCTCGCGATCGCGGCGGTCGTGGTGGGTGTCGCGATCGGCGGCTTGGCGATGGCGACCCGCGCCGGCGCTGTCCCGGACGTGCCGACCGTCGGAGTCGTCAAAGGGGAGTTCGTCGACTATCTGCAGGTGCGCGGAGAGATCCGGCCGGTGAGATCGATCGTGCTGGCCGCTCCGATGCAGGCCGGCGAGCTGCAGATCGTCAAGCTCGCCAAGAACGGCGGCGCCGTGAAACCGGGAGACGTCCTCGTCGAGTTCGACGGGACCTCGCTGCGGCAGCGCGTGCAGGAGAAGCAATCCGAGCTGAAACAGGCGAACGCGGAGATCGCGCAGGTCCAGGCGCAGCAGCGCATCACCCTCCAGGGGGATGACACCGCGGTCATGCATGCGAAGTACGAGCTCGACCGGGCGAAGCTGGACCTGGGGAAGCGGGACCTCGTCTCGAAGCTCGAGTTCGAACAGGCGAAGCTGGCGGTGGCGGACGCCGATCAGAAGGTGCGCGAGGCCGAACAGAAGGCGGTGTCCGACAGGACCGGCGCCCAAGCGGACGTCGTCGCCAAGCAACGCAAGCGCGGCAAGGCGCAATACGACCTCGAGCGCGCGCAGCAGGGACTCGCGGCGCTGGTGATCAAGGCCCCCTCCGAGGGCGTCGTGAACATCATGCCGAACTACCGCAGCGGCAGCATGTTCGGGAGCCAAGTGGAGTTTCATGAGGGGGACCGCGCCTGGGCCGGCGCGCAGGTCGTCGAGCTGCCCGACCTCTCCTCCATTCACCTCGAGGCCCGGCTCGACGAATCCGACCGCGGCCGGCTCAAGGTCGGGCAGGTGGCGACCGTCAAAATCGAGGCGGTTCCCGGGAAGGACTTCGTTGCCACCGTGGATCTGATTTCCGTTCTGGCAAAGGTGGATTTCAGCCAGGGCTGGCCACCGCCGAAGAATTTCGATCTCGGACTCGTGCTCAAGGAGCCGGACCCCAAGATCCGTCCGGGCATGACCGCCACCGCGCGCATTGGCATCGAGCGCCTGCCGGGGGTACTCATCGCGCCGTCCGAGGCCGTCTTCCAGCGCGACGGACGGCCGGTGGTCTACCGGTTGCACGGGTCGATGTTCGACGAGCAGCCCATCGACGTGTCGCGCCGCGGCCGCGAGCAGGTCGCGATCGCCTCAGGTGTCGCGCCGGGCGACAAGCTCGCGACGCGGCGTCCTGAAGCCGATCAGATCCGGAGGCCGCGATGAGGCGCCGTCCGCTGCTCTGGGGCGCGGCCGGCGTCGCGATCGCGGCCATCTCCTCCTCGTTTCTCTTCGCGGTCCCGGCCCTTCCGGATCGCGGCACCGATCTCCCGACGACGCGCATCGCGCGCGCCCCGCTCAAGCTCACCGTCTATGCCACGGGCGAGATCCGTGCCGGCCGCACGGCGACACTCGTGGTGCCGCCGGCGGGCGGCACGCTGCGGCTCGTCACGCTGGTCGCGACCGGCACCAGCGTGAAGGCGGGCGAAGTCGTGTTCGAAATCGATCCAGCCGATCAGGAATTTGCCCTCGAAGAGGCGAAGTCCCAGATGGCGGAGGCCAAGCAGCAGATTGTGAAGACGAAGGCGGACACCGCCGTGCAAGCCGCGGAGGACGAGGTCTCGCTCCTGACGGCGCGGTACGACGTCCGGCGCGGCGAGCTCGACACGGCCGCGAACGACCTCATTGGCGCCATCGAGGCCCAGAAGAACGTGCTCACGCTCGACGAAGCGCGCCACCGGCTGTCGCAGCTGGAACAGGACGTGACGTCGCGGTCGGCGACCAACGAAGCCGCGCTCGCCGTGCTCGTCGAGCAGCGCAACAAGGCGCAACTCGCGATCCAGCGTGCGCAGTCGATCATCGACAGCCTCGTCGTGAAGGCGACGTTCGACGGCGTCGTGGCCGCGAAAGAAAATCGCGATGCCGCCGGCGGATTCTTCTTCGGACAGGCGCTGCCCGAGTACCGCCAGGGGGACACCACGTTCTCCGGACGCGCCATCGCGGACGTCATCGAGACCGGCAGAATGGAAGTGCGCGCCAAGATTAACGAGACCGACCGCGATAACCTGCAGACCGGCCAGGCGGCGGTGGTCGAGTCCGACGTGCTTCCCGGCGTGACGTTCACCGCGCGCATCGGCGCGCTCAGCGGCCTCGCATCCCGCGGCAATTTCTTCGAGACCTCGGCCGTCCGGCAGTTCGACGTGACCTTCACGTTCGACAAACCCGATCCGCGCCTGCTGGCCGGCTCGTCCGTCCGCCTCGTGATTGACGGCCGGGAAATCACGAATGCCCTGCACGTGCCCCGTCAGTCGGTCTTCGAGAAAAACGGGAAGACGTTCGTGTATCTGAAGGTCGGCGATCGCTTCGAGCGGCGCGACGTGAAGGTCAGCGAGAGCACCGAAAGCCGCGCCGTCGTGAGCGGCGTCACCGAGGGGGACGTCATCGCGCTCATCGACCCGGAGGTCGCGGCCAAGCGCTCGAAGTCCTCGTCCCCCTCCCCCCTCCCCACGGCGTCGGGGCCAAAGTGACCGAGCTGCGCGGCCACCTCTGGTCCACCGACTTCATGCCCGAGCTGATGCTCGGCCTCGAGAACCTTCGCGCCCACAAGCTGCGCTCGCTGCTGACGATGCTCGGCATGATCTTCGGCGTCGCGGCGGTCGTCGCGATGCTGTCGATCGGCGCCGGCGCACAGCAGGAGGTGATGGCCTTCATCGAACAGCTCGGCGTCCGCAACCTCATCGTCGAGGCGCGCGAGGCCGGAGACGGCCAGGCGCTGCAGAAGGTTCGGCAGCTGTCGGCCGGCCTCTCGTTCAGGGACCTGCGCGTCATCCGCGCGAACCTCGACACCATTACGTCGGTCACGGCCCGGAAGCGCTTCACACCGACCAAGCTCCTGCCGCGTCCGATCGGCGGCGACATGCCGGTGGTCTACGGCGTCAGCCCCTCCTACGCGTCGATCGGCAACCTCCGGACGGCGTCCGGCCGGTTCTTCGACGAGGCGGAGACGGCGTCCGCGGCACCGGTCGCCGTGATCGGCGAAGCCGCCGCGGCGACGCTCTTCGGCGCGGATGATCCCGTGGGCCGGTATCTCAAGGTCAACGAGCAGTGGTTCCAGGTGATCGGCGTGGCGGGGCCGCAGCTGACGGTGCAGTCGGACGTCGCCGGCCTTCCTGCGCAGGACCGGAACAATCTGATCTACGTCCCGCTCTACTCGTCGATCTTCAGGCTGGAGGACGGGCAGAGCTCCCGGAAGGACGAAATCGACGGGATCTACATGCAGATGAAGTCGAGCGCGGACGTGCCGTCGGCCGCGGCACTCGTGCGCGGCATCCTCGACGTCGCCCATCGCGGCGCGGGAGACTTCACGATCGTCTCCCCCGCGGAGCTCCTCGCGGAGCAGCGCCGCACCCAGCGGATCTTCGAGATGGTGATGGTGGCGATCGCGTCGATCTCACTGCTGGTCGGCGGGATCGGGATCATGAACATCATGCTGGCCAGCGTCCTCGAGCGGACGCGCGAGATCGGCGTCCGCCGCGCGATCGGCGCGCGCCAGCGTGACGTCGTCCGGCAGTTCCTGATCGAGACGACGATCATCTCGGTGAGCGGCGGCGTCGCCGGCATCCTGATGGGGGTCGGCCTCTCGCAGCTGATCGGCGTCCTCGCCGGATGGTCCACGATCGTGACCACGAGCTCCATCGTGCTCGCGTTCGGCGTCTCGGTCGCGATCGGCATCGTCTTCGGGCTCTA
>DAIUEK010000110.1:0-1690 GCA_036845165.1 Vicinamibacterales bacterium
GATTCTACTCCCCCGCCAGCGCCTTTTCCTCGATTTGCACGCGCTGCAACATCAGGAAGGAGAACCCCGCGACCGACAGCGGGCCGGAGAGCCACGCGTGCATGGCGATCGCGACGCCGACCAGCTCGCCGGCGACCGCCATGTAATTCGGATGAGAGATCCAGCGATACGGGCCCCTCTGCGTGCGATTCGAACCCGGAGGCACGAGCACGCGGAACGTCCATCGCGTCCCCAGTGAGGCCATCGCCCAGTACTTCAACATCTTGGCGACGGCAAAGATGACGAACCCCATCCCCACCAGCGCGTCCGGCTGGACAGAGCGCCATGCGCCTTCGGCCAGCATCGCGAGGAAGGTCGCGGGATAGGCGATCTGCATGGTGCGGTAGACGTCGTGCGCCGGTTCGACCGCCCCGAGCGCGCGCAGCGTTCGATCGTGTCGTGCCGACACCGCGGCTTCGATGACCATCGGGACAAACACGACGACGGCACCTGAAACGGAGACCGTCACGATTTCGGGACGTCTCCGGCGAATGCAATCGCGCGCCGCAGGATCCACGGGGCCGCGGACGCGACGAGACCGGCGAGCTCGACGGTCATGCCGCGATCCACCAGCCAACGCAAGGTCCGGTTGAAGCGCCACTTCGCGCTGAACTCGCGGCGGCGCAGCGCGCCGAGGCGCGCGTGCGGCAGCGCGAGTTTCCCGGCGAACGCGGCGAGCGCGACCTCCGCGGCGAGCTCTCCACCCCGCACCGCGAACCGCATGCCGTCGCCCGTCATGGGATCGATGAAGCCGGCCGCGTCGCCGGCCAGCAGCAGGCCCTGAACGCCGGGGACGGCGGCGTCGACGGCCAGCGGCCCGAGGACCACCGGGGGGGCCGTCATCCGCGCGCCGGCGAAGCGCTCGCGCAACGCCCCGTCGTACTCGATCGCCTGCCGCAACACCGCGGAGGGATCGTCGAGGTCCGCGCGGCCTGCCCTGAGCCACGTCGAAGCGCGCGGCACGACGAGACAGACGTTGGTCAATCCGGAGGGGACCGGCGCCACGCCGAGATACCGGCCGCGGCGGATGTGCATCTCGCCGTAAGACGTCACGCCGGCGACGTTCTCGAAATACGCCCCGATCGCCCACCGGCGCGGACGCCGCGGATGGCGCGTGAGGCCGAGCGGAAGCGCCAGGCGGGACCGGCGGCCGTCCGCCGCGATGACGATCGGCGCGGGGACGCGAAGGTCCCGGCCATCACGGCCGGCAATGACGATCCCGCGCACGCGCGGCTCGGCGGCATCCGTGTCGAGCAAGGGTCCCCGCACCAGCACGCCTTCCTCGAGCCGGGCCCCCGCCGCCGCGGCGCCGCGCACCAGGGCCAGGTCGAGATACCTGCGCAGAATCGCGAGCCCGTGCACCCCGTCGCCGTACGCACAACGGACGCGCACGCCCCGCTCCCCCGTCACGATCATGCCGTCCACGGGCAAGGCCGAGGCCTCGAATCCCTCCGCCAGCCCGAGACGCCGCAGGATCGCGATGGTGCCGGGATTGATCGTGTCGCCGCACAGCTTGTCGCGGGGGAATCGCGCGCGATCGAGCAGCAGCACGCGCGCGCCGCCGCGCGCGAGCACGGTCGCGGCCACCGAGCCCGCCGGTCCCGCGCCGCAGACGATGACGTCGTACATCAGTCCCTGGTCCCTCAGTCCC
>DAIUEK010000110.1:1790-6574 GCA_036845165.1 Vicinamibacterales bacterium
TCGCAGGTCGCTGGTCGCTGGTCCAGAGACAGCGGACGCAGGGACCACGGACACAGGGACTCAGGACACAGGGGCCAGGGACTCATAGGGACCCCAAAACGATAGCGCTGTTCTTGGAGCCGAAGCCGAGGCAGTTGCAGAGCGCCGCGGCGGGAGACGCCGCGCGCCCCGTGTTCGGAATAAAGTCCAGATCGCAGTCCGGATCCGCCTCGCGCTGGTTGATCGTCGGGGGCAGAAACCCGCGCGACAGCGCCAGCGCGGAGGTCACGATGCCCGCGGCACCGCTGGCCCCCTGCGGGTGGCCGATCATCGACTTCGTCGAGGAACCCGGCACGCCGTCCGCGCGATCGCCGAACAGACGACGCACGCAGCGTGACTCGACGGCGTCATTGAGCACCGTCGAGGTGCCGTGATAGTTGACGTACCCGATGTCCTCGATCGCGCGTCCGGATCGCTCGATCGCCAGGCGCATGGCGCGGACGATCTGTTCCCCGTCCGGATCCATCTGCACCCGGTGATACGCGTCGCACGTCGATCCATAGCCGTCGATCGTCGCGTAAATCGTCGCGCCGCGCGCGCGGGCGCGATCCTCGCGCTCCAGTACCACCATCCAGGCCCCCTCGCCGAGGACGAAGCCGTCGCGCCCGCGATCGAACGGCCGCGACGCCTCGGCCGGACGGTCGTTGTACTTCGTGGACACCGCGCGCATCTTCGAAAACCCAAAGACCATCCCGGGCGTCACGCAGGCGTCCGCGCCCCCCGACAGGATGACGTCCGCCTCACCCGCGCGAATCAGCGACGCCGCGTAGCCGATGGCATCCGTCGAGCTGGTGCAGCCGGTCGAGAGGACGTGACTGATCCCGTGCAGCTCCAGGGCAATCGAGATCTCGCTCGAGATCATGCCGACGATGGCGACGGGAATGGCGTACGGGGTGACGCGCTTCCAACCGTCGTTGAAGAACTCGAAGTACTGGCGCTCGGCGACATCGATGCCGCCGGCGCCGCTGCCCACCAGCACTCCCGCGCCCGGTTCGTTTCTGCGCAGGCCGGCGTCGTTCCAGGCTTCGCTCGCGGCGATGACGGCGATGAGTGAGGCACGAGAGTACCGGCGCGGATCGGGTCGTCCGGCACGATGGGCGGCGAGGCCCGGGACCCCTTCCCGCACCTCCGGGGCATCGTCGATCGTGATGGAAGACGGCACCGGTGCGGCGACGGTGCAGGGAAACGCGGACGCGTCGAAATCGGTGATGGCGCGAGTGGCGCTGCAGCCGCGACTGACGTGTGTCCAGAACCGCTCGCGGCCGACCCCGTAAGGAGAGACGACGCCGATTCCGCTGATGACCACTCGGGAGGCGCCCCTATCCATCATGTCCTTATAATAAATCGGCATTCACTTGCCATGACTACGCCAACTGCCGTCACGACGCCTCCGGGAAATGCGGCCGCACTCTTCGCATGGACGGGTGCAGCCGCCTTTGTGATCTCCCTGGCCGTCTTTCTCTATTCGTATGCAGTTACGTTCAGCGTATCCGGCATCGACGATCCCTGGCGTCCTGCGCTGATCGACACCGCGCTGTTCAGTGTATTCGCACTGCACCACTCCGTCCTCGCCCGCACGGGCGCGAAGCGCAGGGTCACGTCGGTCGTGCCGGCGTGGCTCGAGCGCTCCCTCTACACGTGGATCGCGAGTGCGTTGTTCCTGGTGACGTGCCTGGGCTGGCAGGCGGTGCCGGGCGTCGTGTATTCGCTGCCGGGCGCGTGGCGTGCCCTCGGCTACGCGGCGCAGGCGGCCGGCCTGACCCTGACCGCCATGGGCACCACTGCGCTGGACGGGCTCGATCTCGCCGGGGTGCGGCAGGTGCTCGACGCGCGACACGCAGAACCACCTCGACACGTGCCGCTCAAGACCGATGGCGTGTTCGGAATCGTCAGGCACCCGCTGTACTTCGGATGGGTGCTGTTCGTGTTCGGCGCGCCCGACATGACGGCCACGCGGTTCGTGTTCGCCCTCGTCAGCTCGCTCTATCTCGCGATCGCCGTCCCGTTCGAGGAACGCAGCCTCAGGGAGGTCTTTGGAGACGGGTACGCGGCCTACCAGACACACACACGATGGCGAATCGTACCAGGGATTTGGTAATCGGGTAATCGGGTAATTGGGTCCCCAATCGGCATTCGCCAATCGCCACTCGCAAGTGCTTCTGTGGCAGACTTCAATGATGTGTCGCCGAATCGCCGCGCTGGTGCTGGTGTGGTGCGCGTGCGCGGCGCCGGGCCCCGCCTCGTCGCGCCTGCCGGACGCGGCGGTGCGCGCCGTCGAACAGGTATCTGCCGACGATCTGAAGACGTACGTCGAGACGCTCGCGAGCGACGCGTTCGCGGGCCGCGGGGTCGGCGACCAGGGCAACCGCGCCGCGGAAGAGTTCATTTGCGCCACGCTGCAGAGAAACGGCGTCACGCCGGCCGGTGCGGACGGATCCTGTTACCAACCGGTCGACGTCTATCGTCCGATGCTCGGCCCGCGCGCCCGCCTGACGGTGTCGCGCGAGGACGGCAGCAACCTGGCCGATTTTCCGGCCGGGGCGGACTTTTATCCCCTGCCGGAAACCGCCGAGACCAACGTCACGGCCCCCCTGGTGTTCGTCAATCATGGGCTCACCGCACCGGACCTGAAATACGACGACTACGCGCACGTGAACGCCCGCGGCGCCATCGTCCTCGTACTCGAAGGCCCGCCGGACACGCACCTCCGAAACGACAAGATGCCGGACAACGAGCGCGTGCGCATCGGCACCGTGTCGCGCAAGTTGGATGATGCGGTGGCGCACGGCGCGCGGGGCGTGCTCATCATCGGCGGCTACCTGGCGGAGTACCGCGGGGTCTGGCCCGAGCACGTCTCGGTGCGGTCGGCCACCTATCGCCTGGTGTCCACGCTGCGCGCAAACCCCGCGGCCGTCGCGACGATTTCGGAACGGGCGGCCGCTCCGATCCGGCTCGCGCTCGAGAACCATCAACGGCTGACCGCGGCGCTGACGCCCGATCTCGTCGCCACACCCGTCACCATGCACAACGTGCTCGGGATCGTGGAGGGGCGCGATCCGAAACGGCGACACGAGATGGTGGTCGTCGGCGCGCATCTCGATCACGACGGGACGGATGCGGACGGGCGGATCTACAACGGGGCGGACGACAACGCCTCGGGCACGGCGGCGGTCATGGCCGCCGCGTCGGCCTTTGCGCGCGCGGCCGCGGGCGGTGAACGCCCCGCGCGCATGGTGCTCTTCGCGCTCTGGAACGGGGAAGAGAAAGGGTCGCTGGGCGCCGAAGCCTTCGTCGCGGCGCCCCAGCCCGGACGCCGCGTGATCGCCAACCTCAATCTCGACATGGTCGGCCGCCACGAGGAGGTGCCCGATCCCAACGACTGGCGCTTTCACGGTTTCCCGAAGATCGATCCCTCGACGAGCCTCAACACGCTGCACGTCCTGGGCTACAGCTACACGCCCGATCTGGCCAAAGAGCTGCGCGACGCGAACGAGGCCGTCGGCTTGACCCTGCTGGAGGACTACGACCACGGCGCCCAGGGGCTCCTCGAGCGATCCGACAACTGGCCGTTCCTCGCGCACGGGATTCCGGCGCTGTTCCTGACGACCGGCCTGCATCCCGACTACCACACGCCGGACGACGACGTGGCGCGGATCGATTTTGGCAAGCTCACCCGCGTCGCCAAGCTGGCCGCCCGCGCGGCCTGGATCCTCGCCGATGGCCCGGAGCCGCGAATCAGGAGGATTTGGTGATTTGGTGATTTAGAGGACGCAGAGGTTCAAAAGAGACGGCCCTTATCGCGGATCGGACGCCGGTGCGTCCCTGATGATGAACAACTTCTCGCCGGGGCGAATCAACCCGAGTTCACGGCGGGCGAACTCCTCAATGGTCGCCGGGTCTTCACGAAGTCGTCGCGCTTCCCCACGCAGACGGGCGTTTTCTGTTCGGGCAACGGCCAAGGACTCGTCCAGCGCCCGATACTGCCGCCGCGCCTGGATCATGGCCGACAGCCCTTTTTCGCCGGCAAACGCATCCACCACGAGCACCCAGCCGATGAAGATCAGCAGGTACCGCAGCGTGCGGCGACCGCTCCGACGCGTGACGGGAGACTTTGATTCGGCTCGGGACATCAATCTCTCAAGCGTGCGTAGTCGCGCGCCGCACCGGCTGACCTCCCATTGCGGCGACTACGTCGCGCTCTCGGGAGCGTCGAGCGGTATTAGTAAATAAGCCCCCAACGCAGCGATGACTACGGACCGAAGGTCTGTGTGCTCGTCCATCGCTCGGATTTTGGCGGCCCGCCAAAGCTCTTGGGGCAGGTCCACGGTCGTTTTCACGTTCCCGGACGTTGTGGCGACGCGAGTAACCATAGCGCCCAGTTTACACGGGTTACCGTTTATACATAATACCATTTATATATCTTGATGTCAATATAGTTATACGGGTTTACATAAGGACGGGCTCGGCTACTCTCAAGGCAGCGAATCATGCAACCTTGAGTTCGGATTCGAGCCGAACGAAGGTTTCGGAAGGCGGGACAGAACAGATTCTTCCCGCAAAGGTGGTCTGTTTGGACGTTGGGATAGCTTATGGTTGTGGGGGATCGTTAAATGGCGGGTTCTCAGCCTTCTCTCTTCGAAGACTCCTCGGAACCAGAGGTTCTGTCGGATCCAGAGTCGTTCGAGAGTTGCCTCAGTGAGTTTCGATGGGACGGGAAGCCGACATCGGTTCTTGCCACACCCGTC
>DAIUEK010000111.1:0-6546 GCA_036845165.1 Vicinamibacterales bacterium
CCTCGAGACGGTCGCGACCCACAGCCGCGTGGCGATGACGCGGGCGCAGCTGGAGACGGCCGACGCGCTGTTCACGCAGGCGCAGGATCTGAAGGAGGCCGGCCTCATCGCCGGCATCGACGTGCTGCGCGCGCGGGTGCAGCAGCAGACCCAGCGCCAGCGTGTCCTCGCCGCGGAGAACGAGTTCGAGAAGGCGAAGCTGCAGCTCGCGCGCGCGATCGGCGTCCCGATCGCCCAGCCCATCACGCTGACGGACAACATCCCCTACGCCCCGATCCCCGTCCCGCCCGTCGAAGAAGCGCTGAAACGCGCGTTCGAGTCGCGCGCGGACTACCTGGCGGCGAAAAGCCGCGTCGAGGCCGCGCAGGCCTCCCGCCGCGCCGCGAACGGCGCGCTGCTTCCCTCGCTGCGTTTCGACGCGGACTACGGGGCGATCGGACAGACGCTCAGCGCGGCGCACAACACGTACGCGCTCGCCGCGAACATCCGCATCCCGGTGTTCGATGCGGGCCGCACCACGGCGCGCCGCATCGAGGCCGGTTCGGCCCTGCGCGAGCGTGAAGCGGAGCTCGCGGACTTCACGAACCGCATCGAGTTCGAAGTCCGCTCGGCGCTGCTCGACGTCCGCTCCGCCGACCTGCAGCTGCAGGCCGCGCAGACCAACATGCAGCTCGCCGGCGACGAGCTGACGCAGGCGCGCGATCGGTTCGCCGCGGGCGTCGCCGGTAACCTCGAGGTCACGCAGGCGCAGGAAGCGGTCGCCACGGCCTCGGAGACCTACATATCAGCGCTCTATTCCCACAACCTGGCCAAGGCCTCGCTGGCGCGTTCGCTCGGCATCGCGGAGTCGGCCGTCATGGGGTATCTCGGAGGACTGCAGTAATGGCGGACGCGAGCGACGGGAAGACTGAGAAGGCCGCGGCGCCGGCGGGCAACGGCGGCCGCTGGCGCATCGGCGCGATCGTGCTCGTGGTCCTGGTCCTGGTCGGCGGCTTCTTCTGGTGGCGCTCGCGCGGCACGGAAGCGACAGACGATGCGCAGGTGGACGGGCACATCACGCAGATCGCGGCGCGCGTGGGTGGGACGGTCACGACGGTGGCGGTCACCAACAACCAGGCCGTCAAGGCGGGGGACGTCCTCGTCGTGATCGATCCGCGCGACTACCAGATCGCCGTCGAGCGCGCGAAGGCGGAGCTGGCGGACGCGCAGGCGACCTCGTCGGCCGCGCGCACCGGCGTGCCCATCGCGCAGGTCGAAACGAGGTCGGGCGTCAGCACGGCCTCCGGCGGTGTGCAACAGGCCGCCGCAGGCGTCACCGGCGCGGATCGCGAGATCCAGGTCGCGCAGGCGAACCTCGTCTCCGCCCAGGCGCACCAGCGCGAGAAGGAAGCGACCGCGATCAAGACCGCCCGCGACGTGGAACGGTTCCGCGGGCTCGTGCAGAAGGACGAAATTTCGCAGCAGCAGTTCGATGCGGCGGTCGCGCAAGCCGACGCCGCGCGCGCGGCGGCTGACGCGGCACAGTCGGAAGTGGCCGCGGCCCGGGGGGGCATCACCGTCGCCGAGCAGCGCGCCGCACAGGCGCGCGGCGCGGCCTCGCAGGCCCGCGCCGGGCTCGCAAGCGCGCAGACCGCGCCGCAGCAGCTCCAGGTCACGCAGGCGCGCGCCACCGCGGCGGAGGCGCGCGTGCGCCAGGCGGAGGCGGCGCTGAAGCAGGCGGAGCTGAATCTCGAATACACGACGGTCAAGGCCCCCACCGACGGCGTCGTCAGCCGCAAGTCGGTCGAAGCGGGGCAGGTCATCCAGCCGGGACAGCCGCTCATGGCGCTCGTCAACCTGCAGGACGTCTGGGTGACGGCGAACTTCAAGGAGACCCAGCTCAAGTCCATGCGGCCCGGCCAGAAGGTCGTGATCGTCGTCGACGCGCTCGGCCGCGAGTTCACCGGCCACGTGGACAGCATCGCCGCGGCCACCGGGGCGAAGTTCAGCCTCCTGCCGCCGGAGAACGCGACGGGCAACTACGTGAAGGTGATCCAGCGCGTGCCCGTGCGGATCTTCTTCGAGCCCGGGCAGGATCCAAACCGCACCCTGCGCCCCGGCATGAGCGTCACGCCGACCGTCCGCGTGCAGTAGATGGCTGATTCGCCGCGGCATCCCCAGGTCAATCCGTGGATCGTCGCGATCGCGGTCATGTTCGCGACCTTCATGGAGGTCCTCGACACGACCGTCGTCAACGTGTCGCTGCCGCATATTGCCGGCAGCCTTTCCGCGACGATCGACGAATCCACGTGGGTGCTGACGTCCTACCTCGTCGCCAACGCCATCGTCCTGCCGATGACGGGCTGGCTGGCGCGCACGTTCGGCCGCAAGCGGCTGCTCATGGCGTCGGTCTCGGGCTTCACGATCGCGTCACTGCTCTGCGGGCTGGCCCCGAATCTTCCGATGCTCGTGCTCTTTCGACTCATCCAGGGGGCGACGGGCGGCGCGATGCAGCCGTTGTCGCAGGCGGTGCTGCTCGAGGCCTTCCCGCCGCACGAGCGCGGCAAGGCCATGGGCTTCTGGGGCCTGGGCATCGTCGTCGCCCCGATCCTGGGGCCGGTGCTGGGCGGATGGCTCACCGACACCTATAGCTGGCGCTGGGTCTTCTACATCAACCTGCCGGTCGGCATCGCGTCGCTCGTGATGACGAAGCTCTACGTCTTCGATCCCGCCTACCTGCGGCAGGAATCGTCGAAGATCGATTACTGGGGCATCGGCCTGCTCGCGCTGTGGATCGGCTCGCTGCAGATCGCGCTCGACCTCGGCCAGGAGCGCGACTGGTTCAGCTCGCGCTTCATCACGGGGCTGGTGATGACGGCCGCGTTCGGCGCCGTCGTGTTCATCATCCGCGAATGGCTCGCGAAGGAGCCGGTCGTGGACCTGCGCGTGTTCAAGGACCGGACGTACAGCACGGGGGTCTTCCTGATGACGACCCTCGGGTTCGTGCTCTACGGAAGTCTCGTGCTGGTGCCGATCATGCTGCAGACGCTCCTCGGCTACCCGTCACTGCAGGCGGGCATCGCGATGGCCCCCCGCGGGATGGGATCGATGCTGGGCATGCCGATGATCGGACTGCTCATCGGAAAGATCGATTCGCGGAAACTCGTCGCCGTCGGCCTGGTCGCCGGGGCGGTGACGCTCATCTGGCTCGGGCAGCTGGACCTGAACGCCGGCTACTGGGACATCTTCTGGCCGCAGTTCTTCCAGGGTCTGGGCTTGTCCGCGATCTTCGTGCCGCTGACGACGATCAGCATGGACAGGATCCCGCGCGAGCGGATGGGGAACGCCACCAGCCTGTTCAACCTGATGCGGAATCTGGGTGGCAGCATGGGCATCGCGGTGACGGCGAGCATGCTCGCGCGCAAGCAGCAGGCTTACGTGAATCTCTACGGATCGAACGTGGACGCCTACTCTCCCGCCTCGCAGGGGGCGTTCGAGGCGGCCCGGAACTCGTTCCTCGCGCGCGGCGCCGACATCACGACCGCGACCGAGCGCGCTTACGCGTCGCTCTTCGGGTCGGTCCAGCAGCAGGCGTCGATGGTGGCGTTCGTGTCCGTGTTCCGGACGCTCGGCGTGATCTTCCTGCTCCTCCTGCCGCTGATTTTTCTGATGAAGCGGCCCCGGTCGAGGAGCGCTCACTAGGAAGCCGGCGGATCGCGCGAGCCAGCGACCGGAACGCCGCGAGCATGTCCGCATAGGCGAAGTGCGCGTTGCGCCCGCTGGGATTGGGCAGCACGAAGATCCTGGCGCCGTGCACGGTGGCAGGCTGAAACCCCGGTGTGATGACGGGGGACTTCTCGTGCCCGAACACGCGCCAGAGCGCGCGATACATCATCACGCCCACGAAGGCGACGACCTCGGGCCGGACGCGCGCGATCTTGGCCTCGAGGATCTTCCATCCCTCGAGATATTCCGCCGGCCGCAGGTCGTCGATCCCCGGGCTCGGCCGCGCGATCAGGTTCGTCATGCCGAGGCCCCACTCCGGCAGCCGCACGTCCCCTTCGTGCGTGATGGGCTCCGGGACGACGCCCGCCTCGAACAGCAGCTTCCAGAAGCGATTCGACGGCCCTGCGAAGTGATGGCCCGTCTCCGCCGAGCGCACGCCGGGGTTGATGCCCACGAGCAGCACGCGGACGCCCGGCTCGATCCGGTCCGTCAGCCGCATGTCGGCCCACCTGGGTTTAAGGTCATTCTCGACTGCCGATTGGCGATTGGCGATTACACGGATCGACGACTGCCGATTGACGATTGGGGGTTTGGCAATCTTCATTGGACAATCACCAATCGCCAATAAATCTGTGGCGGTCAAGGCCGACCGCCGGTTCGCTTCTTTCCCTTTGACGCGCGTCCCGAGGCTTTCGGTGATGCCGGTTCCGCAGGACGAATGGGACTGGATCCTGGAGATGGGTCGAGCGCAAGCGGCTTCAACAGGAGAAAGCCCAGGGGAGGCAGGGACAGGCGGACGGAGTCCTTGTACCCGTGCGAGGCGATGGGGTCGGTGTCGACCATCCCGTTGTTGCCGACGTTTCCGCCGCCGTAGGCCGCGGCGTCGCTGTTCAAGAGCTCCGTGTAGCGGCCCTCGCGTGGCACGCCGAAGACGTAGCCGTGTCGCGGAACGGGCGTGAAGTTCACCACCGCGATCACGAAGTCGTCCGGATCCCTGGCCCGGCGAATCAGCGCGACGACGGAGTTGTCGCTGTCGGCGCAGTCGAGCCACTGGAAGCCCGACGATTCGAAGTCGCACTCGTGCAGCGCCGGCTCGGACGCATAGACGTGATTCAGATCCTTGACGAACTGCCGCAGCCCGCTGTGCAGCGGCTGTTCCAGCAGGTGCCAGTCGAGGCTGCGATCGTGGCTCCACTCCCGCCGCTGGCCGAACTCGCAGCCCATGAACATGAGCTTCTTGCCGGGATGCGAGTACATGTAGCCGTAGATCGCGCGCAGCGTCGCGGCTTTCTGCCAGTCGTCTCCCGGCACCTTGCCGAACATCGAGCCCTTCATGTGCACGACTTCATCGTGCGAGAAGGGCAGGACGTAGTTCTCGCTGAAGGCGTACATCAGCGAAAACGTCAGCAGGCGGTGGTGGTACCGCCGGAAGACGGGATCCTGCTCGATGTACTCGAGCGTGTCGTGCATCCAGCCCATGTTCCACTTGTAGGTGAAACCGAGGCCGCCGAGGTAGGTCGGCCGCGTGACGCCCGGGAACGACGTCGACTCCTCGGCGGCCATGATCGTGCCGGGGTGCTCGCCGTGCGTCAGCGCGTTGAGCTCACGGATGAATTCGATCGCCTCGATGTTTTCGCGCCCGCCGAACGTGTTCGGCAGCCAGTCGCCCGGCTGTTTCGAGTAGTCCAGGTGGAGCATCGACGCGACGGCGTCGACGCGCAGGCCGTCGAGGTGATATTCCTCGAGCCAGAACAGCGCGTTCCCGAGCAGGAAGTTGCGGACCTCGTTGCGGCCGTAGTTGAAGATCAGCGTGCCCCAGTCGCGCTGCTCTCCCTGCCGCGGATCCTCGTGCTCGAAGAGCGCCGTCCCGTCGAAGCGCGCGAGGCCGGGCGCGTCCTTGGGAAAGTGGCCGGGCACCCAGTCGAGGATGACGGCGATGCCGTGCTGATGACAGGCGTCGACGAACGCCTTGAAGTCCGCCGGCGTGCCGTAGCGGCTCGTCGGGGCAAAAAAGCCGGTGATCTGGTACCCCCACGATCCGTAGAAGGGGTGCTCCATGACCGGGAGCAGCTCGATGTGCGTGTAGCCCATCTCCTTCACGTAGGGGACGAGCCGCGCCGCCATCTCCCCGTAGCTCAGGAACCGGTCCCCCTCCTCGGGAACGCGCGCCCACGAGCCGAGATGCACCTCGTAGACCGCCATCGGCCGCCTGAGCCACGCGTTCGATCCGGCGCGATCGGCTAACCACTGCGCGTCGCCCCACGTGTAGTCGCGCCGGGCGACGATCGCCGCCGAGAGCGGCGGCACATCGAACCTGAAGCCGAAGGGATCCGTTTTCATGAGCAGCTCCCCGTGGAGGCTCGATCGGATCTCGAACTTGTAGCGCTCCCCTTCCCGCAGGCCGGGGATGAAGATCTCCCACACGCCCGTCGGACCAAGCCGCCGCATGGGATACACGCGGCCGTCCCAGGCGTTAAAGTCGCCGACGACGCTGACCCGCTCCGCGTTTGGTGCCCACACGCCGAAGTGCACGCCGTCGGCGTCGCCGATGCGCATCAGGTGCGCGCCGAGCTTGTCGTAGATGCGGGTGTGCTTGCCCTGCGAGAAGAGATAGACGTCGTACTCGGTGATGACGCGCCCGTACCGATAGGGATCGTCGATCTCGGCGACATGACCGCCCGGGTACGTGAACCTCAGCCGGTAATCGGGGACCGTCGTCGTGCCGGGAAACACGGCCTCGAACACGCCGGTCGGATGGCGCGCGGCGTCGACGGCCGCCCCGTCGCGCACCACCTCGACCCGTTCCGCGGACGGGTGATACGTCCGGATGACGAGGGCGTC
>DAIUEK010000112.1:0-4737 GCA_036845165.1 Vicinamibacterales bacterium
CCGAGAAATACTGCGCACGCCAACGCCCTGATCACGGTCACGCTCCCTGCCCGACCGGCGCGATGGTCCCCTCCAGCGGGCTGCTGGCCGAGGCGTACGCCTTGCGCGGAATGCGGCCGGCGCAAAACGCGAGGCGCCCCGCCTCGACCCCGAGCTTCATCGCCCGCGCCATCGCGACCGGATCCTGCGCGAGCGCAATCGCCGTGTTCATCAGGACGGCGTCGGCGCCCAGCTCCATCGCGAACGTCGCGTCCGAGGCGGTGCCGACGCCGGCGTCGACGATCACGGGCACGCGCGACCGGGCTTTGATGATCCGGATGTTGTTGGGATTCTGAATCCCCAGGCCCGAGCCGATCGGCGCGCCGAGCGGCATCACGGCCGCCGCTCCCGCGTCCTCGAGCTTGCGGCACATCACCGGATCGTCGTTGGTGTAGGGCAGCACGACGAAGCCTTCCTTCACGAGCACGCGCGTCGCTTCGAGCAGCGCCTCGTTATCCGGGAAGAGCGTCTTCTCGTCGCCGATCACCTCGAGCTTCACCCAGTGCGACAGCCCGACCTCGCGCCCCAGCCTCGCCGTCCGGATCGCATCGTCCGCGGTATAGCACGCGGCCGTGTTGGGCAGGAGGAAGTACCGCTTGGGATCGATGTAGTCGAGCAGGGATTCCTTGCTGCGGTCGGTGATGTTCACGCGGCGCACGGCGACGGTCACCATGTCGGCGCCCGACGCGTCGTGGGCCGCCTGCATGATCTGATGCGTCGAGTATTTGCCGGTGCCGATAATCAGCCGTGAGGCGAACTCACGGCCGGCGATCACAAACGAATTGGAAGACATGCTTCGAACCTTTGAGAACCCTAGAACCCTAGAACCCTAGAACCCCGATTCTACCCGCCGCCGACGAAGTTCACGACTTCTATCTGATCGCCCTCGGCGATCGACGTGGTGGCGTACTGCTCGCGTTTCACCACCACGAAGTTGCGTTCCACGGCGACGCGGCGGCTGTCGATGTCGAGACGGGCGAGGAGATCGGCGATCGTGAGCGGGCCGGGCGCGGTGAACGGGTCGCCGTTCAGCGTGATGTTCACAGTTTGACCTCGACGCCGAAGGGATCGAGCAACGCGCGCAACGTCCGGTCTCCCGCGTTGCGCATGTGCGCGGGCAGGGTAACGCCGGGCGCCGGCCGCGCCCCTCGACCGGGCTCCGGGCAGGCCGCCTGCTGCATGACGCGCTCGTAGTCCTCGACCATCGCTTCGACCGAATGCTCCCGTGCCCACCACTCGCGTGCCGCGCGCCCCAGCTCGTCCCGCAGCGCCCGGTCGGACGCCAGCCGCCGCATCGCCAGGCGGAGCGAATGATCTTCGTCGAGGATGTCGATGGCGACGCAGACGGGAGGCTGGAGGCTGGAGGCTGGAGGCTGGGGAGCCTCCCGAACCTTCCACGTCCGGGGATCCAGCGAGGGGACGTCGCCGAGATGGACGAGATCGGTGATGATCGTCGGCCGCCCGGCGGCCAGCGCGCGCAGCCAGGGGCCCGAGGTTTCGCGCGCGGTGGGCCACCGCAGGTTCAGGCTGACGTCGCAGGCGGCGAGATGATCGGTCAGGTCACGGTCGGTGTCGAGGTAGCCCGTCAGCGTCACGCGGTCCTGGAGCTCGGAGGAATCGATGCCCGCGGCGATGTCGGCGGCGACGTCGTAGTGCGGGGCGCTCGCGCCGGCGAGGAGGAGCCGCGCCCCGGGCACGTACGGGAGGAGGGCGCAAAACGCCGCGAGGATCTGATGGATGCGCTTTTCCGGCGTCAGGCCGCCGAAACAGCCGAAGACCACGGCGTCTTCCGCGATGCCGTACCTCCGCCGCACCTGAACCCGTGCCTGCGCCTCGCGCTCGGGCGTCACAATCTGACCCTCGCCCAGGCGAATGGACACAATACGATCGGGTAAGTGCAGGGCGCCGGCGAGCTCGGCGCGCGCGCCTTCGCCGTGCACGGCCACCAGGCGCGACGTCTCGACCAGCGACCGGACCATCGGCCAGTCGTAGAAGAGCCGGCTGTCGAATCCGGCGACGGCGAGCTCGGCCACATCAGGCGACACCTCGGGATGGCTCCACCGGAACTCTGCCCGGTACTCCGCCACGCGCGTCTCCCGCAACAGGAGGGCGGCGCGGGCGTGGTGCAGGTGCGTGTCGTGCAGGACCACGAGGCCGGGGTGGTGCAGCGCATACGGCCACTCGTAGTCGTGATGCGAGGAGTTGCCGAACTGGTAGACCGTCAGGTCGTAGGGCCGCAGCCGGTGGCGCCAGAGGAAATCGTGGGCCGAGGCCACCCCGTGTGCCACCCGGGCGACCGGTTCATCCACATAGATGTCGATGGTGTGCCCGCGTCGCCGGAGCGACTCGACGAGCTCGGCACTACGCCCCGCAATGCCCGATCTAACGGGGGGAACCGGGCTGAACCAGGCTAGGTGCATGACAAAACGATTGTGATAGCATTCCGGAGTTGAACGGTTGAGAAAAAATTCACAAGCGATCTAGCGATGCAGCCTTGGCTTCCTATCCTTATTATGATCGGCTTCGGCGCCGGGTTCGCCGTGTTCAACATCGGCCTCAGCAAGCTGGTCGGCCCTAAGCGGCCCACGCCCGAAAAGCTCGCGTCCTACGAGTGCGGCATGCCCCCCGTCGGCGACACGCGCGACCGCCATCCCGTCAAATTCTACCTGGTGGCGATGATCTTCCTGCTGTTCGACATCGAGATCGCGTTCCTCTACCCGTGGGCGCTGGCGGTGCGCGAGCTGCGCTGGACGGGTTTCTTTCAGTTGATCATGTTCTTCCTGATCCTGCTGACCGGCTACGTCTACGTCTGGCGCAAGGGCGTCTTCAACTGGGGCCACGAGCCGCGTGACTGACCTCTATGTCTGATATCGAAATCCCCATCCTGACGACGACCGTCGAGAAGATGGTCCAGTGGGCGCGCCGGTCGTCGATCTGGCCGGTGACGTTCGGGCTCGCGTGCTGCGCGATCGAGATGATGGTGATGAGCACGTCGCGCTACGACATCGCCCGCTTCGGCGCGGAGGTGTTCCGAGGCTCGCCGCGCCAGTCCGACCTGATGATCGTCGCGGGCCGCCTGTCGCGGAAGATGGCGCCGGTCCTGCGCCGCATCTACGACCAGATGCCGGAACCCAAGTACGTCATCTCGATGGGCGCCTGCGCGTCGGTCGGCGGTGTGTTCGACAACTACGCGCTCGTGCAGGGGGTGGATCAGATCGTCCCGGTCGACGTCTTCGTGCCCGGCTGCCCGCCGCGTCCCGAAGCCCTCATTTACGGGATCGTCCAGCTGCAGCGCAAGATCGACCAGCAGAAGCTCGGCGAGCTCTCGAGCGAATCGTCGCGCGTGCCGGGCAAGCCCTTCATTGTGAACGGATGATGCGAGCGAGCGCAGCGAGCGAGCCACGCGAGCGGAGCGCGCCGGCGAAGCGGCGCGCGAGAGCGCGTGTAGGGGAGTCCGAGGGGCGAAGCCCCTCGGTTGAGAATGGATAGCCAGCACATCATCGACGCGCTCGGCGGCGCCGCGCCGGAGGGCGCCGTCGAGGTCGCCCCCTCCGCCGACGGCATGCCCGCGATCTACGTCGCCCGCGAGCACATCGCCACTGTCTGCCTGGCGCTGCGGGACCGGCCGGAGCTCGGGTTCGCCTTTGCGCCCGACATCACGGCGGTGGACTACCTGCCGCGCGAGCCGCGCTACGAGGTCGTCATTCACGTCGCCTCGCTCGGCCTGCCGGGATTCGGGGACACCGCCAAGCGGCTGCGCATCAAGGTCCGCCTCGCGGGAAACGACGCGCGGATGCCGACACTGTCGGGCGTCTGGCCGGCGATGAACTGGGGCGAGCGCGAGGTATACGACCTGTTCGGGATCCACTTCGAGGGACATCCCGACCTGCGCCGCATCCTGATGCCGGACGACTGGGAGGGGCATCCCGCGCGGAAGGATTATCCGGTCCAGATCAGCATGAAGCCGAAGATGTACGAACCTCTGCAACTGACGCCGCAGGAGTTCGCGGCGAACGTCCTGGCACGGCGCGACCGGGCGCAGCGGGATTAGCGCGGCATGGCAGCACGCGACGGCACGCGGATCGCCGAGACGGCCTTCGCGGCCGCGATCGCGCTCCACGAACGGATGCGCGGGAACCTCGGGCCGACGCTCGTCGCGGCGCAGGCGATGTCGGACGCGCTGAAGGCGGGCGGCAAGCTCCTCGTGTTCGGCAACGGCGGAAGCGCCGCCGACGCGCAGCACCTGTCGGCCGAACTGGTGGGACGGTTTCAGAAAGAGCGCGCGGCGATGCCGGCCATCGCGCTGACGACGGATACGAGCATCCTGACGAGTATCGCGAACGACTACTCGTACAAGCAGGTGTTCGCGAGGCAGATGGAAGCGCTCGGCCAGAAGGGCGACGTCGCCTTCGGGATTACGACCAGCGGCGAGTCGCCCAACGTGCTGGCGGCGCTGCAGGTCGCGAAGGCGAAGGGCCTGAAGACGATTGCGCTGACGGGGCGGGACGGCGGCCGCGTCGGCGCCGCGGCGGACATCCACGTGAACGTGCCCGACCAGAACACCGCGCGCGTGCAGGAAGTCCACCGGACGCTCCTGCATGTCATGTGCGAAGTGATAGAGGGCAACCTATGAAATGCTGAATGCCGAAGGGTGAAGGCTGAACCGTACCGTTCAGCGTTCGCCATTCACCGTTCAGC
>DAIUEK010000112.1:4747-6518 GCA_036845165.1 Vicinamibacterales bacterium
CACCGGACGCTCCTGCATGTCATGTGCGAGGTCATTGAAAGCGGTTTGTGAGCCCTGAGCCATAAGCCTTGAGCCATCGAGATGCCTGAACTGCGCACCGAAACGATGACCGTCAACATGGGGCCCCAGCACCCCAGCACGCATGGCGTGCTGAACCTCGTGCTGGAGCTCTCCGGCGAGACGATCGTCGCGGCGGACGCGACCATCGGGTTCCTGCACACGGGCATCGAGAAGCTCGCCGAGCAGAAGAAGTGGCAGCAGGTGATCCCGCTCGTCGAGCGGATGGACTACCTCAGCGCGCACTCGAACTCGCTCGCCTTCTGCCTCTCGGTCGAGCGGCTGCTCGGCGTCGAGGATCGGATGCCGGACCGCGTGAAGGACATCCGCGTCCTCCTCGCGGAGCTGCAGCGGATTGCCAGCCACCTCGTGGGACTCGGGACGCACGCGCTCGAGATTGGCGCCGTCTCGGTGCTGATGTACTGCCTGAGCGATCGCGAGCGGCTGATGAACATCAACGAGCTGATTGCCGGCTTCCGGATGTTCCCGAGCTACATCCGCGTCGGCGGTCTGCGCGAGGACCTGGCGCCCGGCTTCCACGAGGCGGTCAGCGCCTTCCTCGACCACTTCCCGGCGAAGATCGACGAGTACGAAGCGCTGCTGACGAAGAACCAGATCTGGATCAAGCGCACGAGGGACGTCGGCGTCCTGTCGGCGGAGTACACGGTCGGGCTCGGGCTCGTGGGCCCGCTCGCGCGCGCGGCCGGCGTCGGGTACGACGTCCGGAAGGTGTTTCCGTATTCGGGCTACGAGACCTACGACTTCGTGGTGCCGACCCGGACGCACGGCGACGTCTACGACCGCTACCTGGTCCGCATCGAGGAGATGCGGCAGAGCGTCAGGATCGCCAGGCAGGCGCTCGCGCGGATCACCCCGCGCGGCGACTTCGACATCAAGGACTACCGCATCGTCCCGCCGCCGAAGGACAGGGTCTACAGCGAGATGGAAGCGCTCATCCAGCACTTCCTGATCTATTCGCAGGGCTTTACGGTCCCGGCGGGGGAGGCGTACGTGCCCGTGGAGGGCCCGCGCGGCGAGCACGGCGTGTATATCGTGTCGGACGGGTCGAACCGTCCCTACCGGATCAAGATGCGGCCGCCCAGCTTCTACGCGTGCCAGGCCGTGCCCAAAATGATCGAACAGGGGATGATTGCCGACGTGATCGCCGTCATCGGATCGACGGACGTCGTGATGGGAGACGTGGATCGATGAGCTTCCATCCGGTCATGCTGTACGGCGAGGGCTTTCACCGGTCCGACCGCGTCCTCCTGAACACGGGGGATCCGTTCACCTACACGCCGGAGCGGGCCGCCGAGCTCGAGGCGATCTGCGGCAAGTACCCGCCCGAGCGGCGCAAGTCGGCGGTGCTCGCGGCGTTGTATCTGGTGCAGGACCAGCAGGGCTATCTCACGGCCAACGCCCTCCGCCACGTCGCGCAGTTCCTGCGCATCACGCCGGCGGAAGTCGAGGACGTCGCGACCTACTACGTGATGTTCTTCAAGGCGCCGGTCGGCACGTACGTCCTGCAGGTGTGCCGCACGCTGTCGTGCGCGCTGGGGGGCGCCGAGCGGGTCGTCGACGCGCTCAGCGAGAAGATCGGGATCAAGGTCGGCGAGACCGATCCGTCCGGCATGTTCACGCTGCTGGAGTTCGAGTGCCTCGGCGCGTGCGACCGCGCGCCGGTGGTGATGGTGAACAACGAGCACTGGCACGA
>DAIUEK010000113.1:0-6513 GCA_036845165.1 Vicinamibacterales bacterium
TTGCTCATATCCCCAACTCCTCGAAGCTGGTCTGAATCTTCGCCGCCAGCTCCGCCGCTTCCTTGTTGAGATCGGCCAGCTCCACGTGGATGTCGCGCAGGGTCTGCTCGAAGTCGAAGTCCTCGTCCACTTCCGGCGGGGCGACGCCGACGTAGCGGCCGGGGGTGAGGCTCCAGTCGGCGGCCTCGATCTCCGCGCGGTCCACCAGCTTCACCAGCCCCGGCACGGCCTGGAGTTCCGCGTTCGGAAAGCGGTCCTGCAGCCACGCCACCTGCCTGTGGAAGTAGACGGCGTGTTTGAGCTGTTCGACGGCCGCCTTGCGTTCTTCGTCGAGCCGCTTCACCAGCTTGGCCGCGGCGCGGCGGTCGTAGACCTCGGAGATTGCTGCATCGGCCGCAAGCTCGGCGCCCAAGTCCGCGATGCGCGCGGCGAGCTTGTAGACGAGGTCCACCTGTTTGATCAGGCCGCGAATCGCCTCCGCTTTGGGGTCGAACGCCGCGCGCGCAGCGTGCTGCTTGTCGTTCTGGCCTGGCATGGCTTTGGCGTACTTCTCGCCGAAGGCGCGCAGGCTCGCGAGGAGCTTCTTCCGGTCCGCCTCGTAGAGCGCGGAAGCCTCGCGCAGTTCGGCCGCGGCGGCGGCAAGCGGCGCCTTCCTGTCAGCTTCGATCGCGCCGTGCTTTGCGGCCGCGTCGGCGAGACGGTCGAAACGCCCGCGCAGGTCCGCGAGCGTCGTCTCGAATGTGGTGAGCGCCGCCGGGATCGCCGCGCTCTCCTCGCAGACGCGCCCAAGGTAGTCCTGCACCAGTGTCAGGAAGCGCCCCCGCTGGCCGCGATAGAGCCAGACGATGGCGGCGAGGTTCCGCATCTGCTCGGGCGAGAAGTCGTAGATCTTGCGCGTGACCTTGCGGTAGACGTTGCGCGCGTCGAGCATCAGCACCTTGTCCTTGCGCGCCGCTGGCTTCGCCCGGTCGAAGTGCCACAGCTCACAGGGGACGGTGCGGGTGTAGAAGAAGTTCGAGCGGATGGAGATCATCACGTCCACGTCGCCCGTCTCGACGATCTTCTGCCGCACCTCCTTCTCGCCGTGGCCGGCGCTCGACGCCTGCGAGGACATGACGAAGCCGGCGCGGCCCTTCTCTCCCAGGTAGCTCCAGAAATAGGAGATCCAGAGGTAGTTGCCGTTCGAGACCTTCTTGCCCTTGTTCACGCCCGGCAGGCCGAAGGGCAGGCGCGGGTCGGTCTTGATCCGCTCGGCATCGACCAGATCGACGTTGAAGGGCGGATTGGCCATCACGAAGTCGCACCTGGCAGCAAGGGTGTGCTCGTCCTGGTAGTAAGTGATGGCCTCGGCGATCTTCCCCTCCAGCCCGTGAACCGCGAGGTTCATCTTGGCGAGGCGAATGGTGTCGCGGTTCTTCTCCTGACCGTAGAAGACGACCTTCTTCGCCGTGTCGCCGCCCTCGTGCTCGATGAAGTGGCTCGACTGCACGAACATGCCGCCCGATCCGCAGGCGGGGTCGAACACGGTGCCGTGGTCGGGCTCGATCACGTTGACGATGGTCTGCACGATCGAGGACGGCGTGAAGAACTCGCCGTTGTCGTGCGCCTTCTGCATCGAGAACTTTGCGAGGAAGTACTCGTAGATGCGGCCGAAGACATCACCGGTGGCCTGCTTGATCTGCTCGCTGTTGAACAGGCGCATCAGGTCTTCGAGCACCTTGGGCTCGAAGATGCCGAAGTCCTTGGGCAGGACGCCCAGCAGTGGCTCGAACCCGGCCTCGATGGCCGTCATGGCGTCGGTGATGAGTTTGGGCAAGTCGGCTCCGCTCGTGGCCGCCCGGTGCATGATGGCGTCGTAGCGGGCTGACTCCGGCAACCACAGCGCGCGGCGGCGCAGGTAGTCGGCCGGGACCACCTTGCGCCTGGGCATCCTGCCGGTTGCCTGCTCCTCCGCGATCTGCCGATGGGCGGCCTCGAAGCGGTTGGCCGCGTGCCGCAGGAAGATCACGCCCAGCACGGGCATGAAGTAGTCGCTGGAGGTGAGCTTGGAATTGGCGCGGAGGTTGTCCGCGGCCTCCCAGAGATCGGTTTCGAGCTTCTCGATGTCTTTGAAGGTGTCGTTGGTCATGCGCCTCAGGAGTTCCCGTCGTCCTTGGTCAGGGTTTTGTGATCACGCACGGTATCATCCCACGCCTTGGCGACAACGAGGGTCTGGGGCAGATCGCGTCCGACCTCCGCATCACGCATCGGTGGGTCGTGCGGAGGCCTAACTTGTAAGTAGCCCGCCGCGCTCCGGCGCCGCTCTCTCCTCATGCGGTGCAGCGGCACGCAGCGTATTGTCTTGCGCACCGTTGTTGGCTGCACGCGGTAACTCCCTGGCCGATCGCCACTTGTCCCAAGAAGGCAAATGACGACGTCAGGGGTATACGCTGCAGCCGTCCCAAGCGTAATGGGATTACGAACCGTTTGAGGAAGCGCGGCGGGGGCACGACGAGGCGTGGCCGGATTGTATACCGTCACCAACGCAAGAATGCACAGAATCTGCCGACCGCGGCCATCGAGACCCAGGCCTCGCGTGCAGGGTGGACGAGCAAGACCGGTGCGCGCCGGCAGGCGGCGCGACGTTCGTAGTGATGATGCACACCACCGAGATGCGGGACGCGGACGATGCGCCGTCGGTCGCGCCGCAGCACGACGAACACACACAACACGCGGAAGAGAGCAGTGGGGATCCCGCCACTCCGGCCGGCCGATGTACAATCCCCGCCCGGAGGCATCGATGACAATCCGCCTGCGACCGCTTCTGACCTGCGGCCTCGTGTTCACGGTGGCCGGGTTGTAGATGGCGCCGAGGACGGGCGAGTTCCCCATCGCGGCGGCCGCGATGGGGGCCCCGCGGGTCGGGCTGCTCGCCGACAGGACCCGAAGAGCGCCGGATTGGGTCTTGAAACCAGTTGTAGCGACGCGGACCAGGTATGACCATCGACGCCATTCGCCAGTTCTGTCGCGCGCTGCCCCACGTGACCGAGGACATCAAGTGGGACGACGACCTCGTCTTCTCGATCGGCGGGAAGATGTTCGCCGTGGTGATGCTCGAGCCGCCGCACCGCGTGTCGATGAAGTGCACCCGCGAGGACTACGCCGAGCTCGTCGAGCGCGACGGCATCATCCCGGCGCCCTACCTGGCCCGCGCGTCATGGGTGTCGATCGAGCGCCTGGGTGACGGGATGGACGGCCGGGAGCTGCGCGATCGCCTGGCCGCCTCCCACGCACTGGTCAAGGCCTCGCTGCCGAAGAAGATCCAGGCGCGCCTCGCGGGCTGACGGGGCCCGCCGTCAGAACCGGACCGGCGCAGCGCTCCCGAAGTAGATGCAATTGAAGAGGAGCTTGAACGTCCCGTACGCCTGTGCGGCGGCACCCCCTCCTTGACATGCCCCGGCGTGCCGCGGCCACAATGACTGATGGTCCTGCATGCCCGCGCTTGAGGCGCTCGGCTGGAGCGCGCGCTTCGCCGACGCCTTTCAGGCACACGCCGGGCCGGACGTCGTTCCCGGCCGCGTGTCGCTCGAGTACCAGCACATCTACCGGGTCTTCACAGAGCAGGGCGAAATCCTGGCCACGTTGGCCGGGCGCCTGCGCCACGAGGCGGTGGCCGCGGTCGAGTACCCGGGCGTCGGCGACTGGGTCGCGCTTCGCCTTCGCCCGAAGGGGACGCGCTCGACGATTCTTTCGGTCCTCCCCCGGCGGAGCCGCTTCTCGCGCAAGGCCGCGGGCGACACCACCCGCGAACAGATTGTCGCGGCGAACATCGACACGGTCTTTCTCACGACGGGGCTCGACGACGATTTCAACCTCCGCCGGATTGAGCGCTACCTGGTGACCGCCTGGGAGAGCGGCGCCCAACCGGTCGTGCTGCTCACGAAAGCCGACCTTTCCGACGACCCGGACGCCCGGGTTCGCGAGGTCGAAACGATCGCGGCCGGCGCTCCCGTTCACGCGACGAGCGCGCGGCGCGATCACGGCGTCGACGTGCTCAAGCAGTACCTCTCCCCGGGCCTGACCGTCGCGTTGCTCGGTTCCTCCGGTGTGGGCAAGTCCACGCTCATCAATCGGCTCATCGGGCACGAGCAGCAGCGCACGGCGGAAGTCAGCCCGAGACGCTCGCGCGGCCGGCACACGACGACCCACCGGGAGCTGATCCTGCTGCCGGACGGCGGCCTCGTCATCGACACGCCGGGCCTTCGAGAGATCCAGTTGTGGGACGTCGGCGGGGCGATCGGCACGACGTTCGCCGATGTGGAAGCGCTCGCCTCAGGCTGTTATTTCAGCGATTGCCGCCACGACACCGAGCCGCACTGCGCCGTGCGCCAGGGCGTCGCCGAGGGGGCCGTGCCGGCCGACCGGCTGGACCACTACCTGAAGCTGCGCCGCGAGGCGGACCACCTGGCCGCGAAGCAGGATCAGCTCGCGCAACTCCAGGAGAAGCGCAGGGGGAAGGCAATTCACAAGGCGTTGCGCCAGATGACGCAGGACTGACTGCGGAACCGTCAGCTGGCAGCCGTCAGCAGCCAGCAGCCAGCCACCTGCAGTCAGCAGTCTGCTACCCCCTTCGTAGGCTCGACGTCGTCCTCCTCGGCGCCGTCGGGCAGAACGGGCGGGGGTGCGGAGAACCCCGGGGCCGGCGCCTCGCCAACAGGCAGCTCGCCAGCCGGCAACTCCTGCACGTCGCGCAGCTTGCGCTGGATCGTCCGGCTCTGCCGCGCGATCGCGTCCATCTTGTTCGTGGCTTCCTGCAGTTTCTTCTGCACCGCCAACACGATGTCGCCGAACCTGGCGAACTGCGTCTTGACGGTCCCGAGCACCGCCCACACTTCGCTCGATCGCTTCTCGATCGCCAGCGTCCGGAACCCCATCTGCAGGCTATTGAGGATCGCCCACAGGGTGGTGGGACCGGCGACTATCACGCGCATGTCGCGCTGAATCACATCCGCAAGCCCGGTTCGACGCAGTACCTCGGCGTAAAGCCCCTCGATCGGCAGGAACAGCACGCCGAAGTCGGTGGTGTGAGGCGGGTCGAGATACTTGTCGTGGATCTCCCTGGCTGACAGCTTCACGCGCGTCTCGAGCTGGCGCGCGGCCGCTTCCACGCCGTCGGGATCGCCCCGATCGGACGCCTCGAGGAGCCGCTGGTAGTCTTCCTGCGGAAACTTCGCGTCGATCGGGAGCCAGACGACGCCGTCGTCCGACCCGTCGCGCCCTGGCAACCGGACCGCGAACTCCACCCGGTCCGCGCTGCCGGCCTTCGTGGCGACGTTCGCCTCGTATTGCGCCGGCGCGAGCACCTGCTCGAGGAGCGTGCCGAGCTGCACCTCGCCCCACGTCCCGCGCGTCTTGACATTGGTCAGCACCCTCTTGAGGTCGCCGACGCCGGCGGCGAGCGCCTGCATTTCGCCGAGCCCGCGGTGCACCTGCTCGAGCCGCTCGCTCACCGCCCGGAACGACTCGCCGAGGCGCGTTTCGAGCGTCCCCTGGAGCCGCTCGTCCACGGTCACCCGCACCTGCTCGAGCCGCGCCCCGTTGTCTTCCTGCAAGGCGCGGAGCCGCTCCTCGACCGCCTGGCGCAGCGTTTCCATCCGCCATTCGTTCGACGCCGAGAAGGTGCCGAGCTGGGCGGCGAACTCCTGCAGCTGGAGGGCCTGCGACCGGGCAAACGCGTCCAATCGATCGTTCTGCGCCTCCACCACCTGCCCGATTCCCTTCACGAGCGAATCGCCCAGGCGTGCCACCGAGCCGCCCACTTCTTCGCGCAGCGCTCTCCCCTGACCAGTCGATTCCGTCCGCCCTTGCGCCAGCTCGTCGCGAAGCGCCCGTTCAATCCGGAAGTGCCCGGCCTCGACGGCGGCAATTTTCGCCTCGATCTCGCTCAGGTCGATGCGCGCAGGACGCAGGATCAGCACGAGCACGAGGACGACCAGGAGGGCCAGAAGCGCGAGTACGAGGATGATCAGGGTGTCAGGCATCGGCGAGGCATCCTCTCGCAGACGAAGGGTGGCGTCAAGGGGGTCCTGGAGGATCGCGAGCGCCGGGGGAAACCCGTGGTAGCATTTTGCCATGCCGATACGCGATCGCTCGATTCAGCTCCTGGCGTCCACCCTGCTCGCGCTGCTGATGGCGGCGCCATCGGTGAGCGCGAGCGACAAGTTGCTGCATCTCGCCATCGGCGATCCCGCCCGCAAGGACCGCCAGGCGACGCTCGTGCTCGACGGCATCACCGATACCAAGACGGGCGAGACGATCACGCCGGCCGATCTGGCCGCGCGGCTGGCCACGACGCGGCTGCTGCTCATCGGCGAGGAGCACACGAACGTCGAGTGCCACCAGGTGCAGTTCCGCGTCATCGAGGCCCTCGTCAGCTCCGGCCGGCGAGTCTTCATCGGGCTCGAGATGTACCCCTACACTGAGCAGCGCTTCCTCGACCAGTGGCGCGACGGTCTGCTGACCGAAGAAGGCTTC
>DAIUEK010000114.1:0-6502 GCA_036845165.1 Vicinamibacterales bacterium
CCCTTCGACACAGCTCAGGGCAGGCCGGACGTCCCGTCGTCGCGATCGGGGGCATCACGCTCGAACGTGCTCCGGAGGTCATCGCGGCGGGGGCGACATCGGTCGCGGTGATATCGGACCTGCTGGTCGGCGATCCCGCGGAGCGCGTCCGCGCCTTTCTGGCAGCCCTCTGACGAGCCCCCTCGCCCACGGCCCCGAAGCCTGTATAATCGGCCCACTTTCGCGCCAGCCGCCATACGGAGGACAGCCTTTCATGTCGATGTCGATTTTCGCGACCAAGCCGATCGCCGAACTCAAGGCCCAGGCGGAGGACACGGGCCATGGCCTGAAACGCGTGCTCGGGCCGGTGAACCTGGTGTCCCTGGGCATCGGCGCCATCATCGGGACCGGCATTTTCGTCCTGACCGGCCAGGCCGCCGCCCAATACGCGGGGCCGGCGATCGTGCTGTCGATGATCCTGGCCGGGTTCGCGAGCACGCTCGCGGCGCTGTGCTACGCCGAGTTCGCCTCGACGGTCCCCATCGCCGGCTCGGCCTACACCTATGGGTACGCCACGCTGGGTGAGTTCGTCGCCTGGATCATCGGCTGGGACTTGATCCTCGAGTACGCCCTCGGCGCGGCGACCGTCGCGGTCGGCTGGTCCGGCTACATGGTCAGCTTTCTGCACGACTTCGGCATCAGCTTCCCCGCGACCCTGAGCGCGGCGCCCGGTACCCACGTCGTCCTGGCGGGCGGCGGGACCGCGATCGCGGTGTTCAACCTGCCCGCGGTGATCATCACGGTGCTCGTCACGATCCTGCTGGTCGTCGGCATCCAGGAGTCGGCGTCGGTCAATTCCGCGATCGTCATCGTGAAGGTGGCGGTCGTCCTGCTCGTGATCGCGGCCGGCGCGATGTTCATCAACAAAGCGAACTGGCATCCGTTCATTCCGCAGAACACGGGGACGTTCGGGCAGTACGGGTGGAGCGGCATCATGCGCGGAGCGGGGGTCATCTTCTTCGCCTACATCGGCTTCGACGCCGTGTCGACCGCGGCGCAGGAAGCGAAGAACCCGCAGCGCGACATGCCGATCGGCATTCTCGGCTCGCTGGTCGTCTGCACGATTCTCTACATCCTGGTGTCGGGGGTCATGGTCGGCCTGGTGCCGTACGCGCAGCTGGGCGTGCCCGCGCCGATGGCGGTGGCGATTGACGCCGCCAAAGTGCAGGCGGCGGGGAGCAGCATGGCCGGGCTGATGAATCTGATGCCGTACATCGTCAAGCTCGGCGCGATTGCCGGCCTCAGCTCGGTCATGGTCGTCATGATGCTCGGCCAGCCGCGCATCTTCATGTCCATGGGCAACGACGGCCTGCTGCCGGCCTGGGCCTCGAAGATCCACCCCAGGTTCCGCACGCCGCACATCACGACCATCATCACGGGCGTCGTCGTGTCGATTGCCTCGGGGTTCACGCCGATCAGCATCCTGGGTGAGCTGGTCAGCATCGGGACCCTCTTGGCGTTCGTGATCGTGTCGCTCGGCATCTGGGTGCTGCGCGTCAAGCGCCCGGACCTGGAGCGCCCGTTCACGACCCCGATGGTCCCGCTGGTGCCGATCCTGTCAGCCGCCGTCGCGCTCGCGCTGATGGCGAGCCTGCCGGGGGCGACGTGGCTGCGGCTCGTGGTCTGGATGGTCATCGGCGTCGTGGTGTACTTCCTGTACGGCTATAACCACAGCGTGCTGCGGCACGGGGCGCGCGGGGCCGGCACGCGCTGAAGCGTTCTCAAGCGTGGTGGATGGGCTGGCGCCTGGTGGCGCTGCTCATCGCCGCCGTCATCGTCGTCGGCACCGCGGGCTACGTCCTCATCGAGGGCTGGAGCGTGTGGGACGCCTTCTACATGACGGTCATCACGATTACGACCGTCGGCTACGGCGAGGTCCACCCGCTGTCGCGGCTGGGGCAGGTCTTCACCGTCGTCATCATCCTCACTGGCGTGGGCTCGTTTTTTTACGCGTTCACGCTGTTCATGGCGCTGCTCGCCGGGGGGCACCTGGTCGAGCGGCGGGAGCGCAAGCGGCTCGCGCGCATGCTCGAGAACCTCACCGATCATTTCATCCTCTGCGGCTTCGGCCGGATGGGGGAGATCATCGCCCGGGAGTTCGCCCGCCAGAACGTTCCGTTCGTCATCATCGAGCGGAACCCCGATCGCATGCACGTCGCGATGGATCAGGGCTTCCTCGTGGTGGAAGCGGACGCGTCGAACGAGGACGTGCTGCGGCGGGTGCGCATCGACCGGGCCCGCGGGTTCGTCGCCGCGGTGGGCACCGATGCGGAGAACGTCTACGCGGTCCTGAGCGCCCGCCTGCTCAAGCCGGACCTGTTCATCGTGGGGCGCGCGGAGACCGAGGACGCGCGCACCAAGCTCACGCGGGCCGGCGCGGACCGCGTGATTTCGCCGTACCACATCGGCGGGCTTCAGCTCGCGCAGACCGCGCTGCGCCCCGCGGTCGTGGACTTCGTGCAGCTGGCGACCTCCTCGGACAACATGGACCTCAATCTGGAACAGGTGCACATCGCGGAAGGATCGCCGCTCGACGGGCGCAGCCTGATCGAGGCGGGCCTGCGCCAGCGCTTCGGCGTGGTCGTCGTCGGCATCCGGCGCGCGGACGGCAAGATGGATTTCAACCCGGAGCCCGAGACCGCGATGCGCGCCGGCGACGACCTCGTGGTGCTCGGCCGGGCGGGCAGCCTCAAAGAACTGGAAACGGCCGCCGAGGCCGCGGGGTAGAACCCGGGGAACCCGGGGGTCAGGTCTGCAAATGCGTCCGCAGAGGGGCCAGGTCTCAAATTCTGCGACCTGGCACCCGTCTGGCGGCATTTGCAGACCTGACCCCGGAATTGCAAGGGTCTTAAATGCGACTGATTGACGGGACAGCGATAGCGGCGGAGATCCGGGCGAGCGCGCTCCCCGGGGTTCAGGCGTTCACGGCGCGGGCGGGGCGTCCGCCGGGGCTCGGGATCGTCCTCGTCGGCGAAAATCCGGCGTCCGAGGTCTACGTCAGAAACAAAGTGAAGGCGGGGACCGACGCGGGCCTGTGGGTCGATCTTGAGCGGCTGCCGGCGACGGCGTCCCTCGACGAGCTGCTCGCGCTCGTGCATCGGCTGAATACGAGCGATCGCCACGACGGCATCATCGTACAGTCCCCCCTGCCAGGTGGCATGGGCAAGCATGCCTCGCAGCGCGTCTTCGACGCGATCGACCCGGACAAGGACGTCGACGGCTTCAACCCCGTGAATGTCGGCAAGCTGGTACAGGGGCGCGCGCACCTGAAGCCGTGCACGCCCTCAGGCGTCATCGAGATGCTCGACCGCTCGAGCCTGCCGATCGCCGGGCGGCACGCGGTCGTCATCGGCCGCAGCGAGATCGTCGGAAAGCCCATGGCGATGCTGCTGCTGCAGCGCGACGCGACCGTCACCATCTGCCATTCGAAGACCCCGGACCTGCCGGCCGTGGCCGCGCAGGCGGACATCCTCGTCGCCGCGATCGGCCGCCCCGCGTTCGTCACGCGCGCGTTCGTCAAGCCCGGCGCGACGGTGATCGACGTCGGCACGACCCCCGTCAGCGACCGCGCGCTCGTCGAGAAGATCTTCGGCGCCGGATCCCCCAGGCTCGAGACGCTCGCGAAACGGGGCACCATCGTCGTCGGCGACGTGCATCCGTCGGCGGGCGAGGTCGCCGGGGCGCTGACACCGGTGCCGGGCGGCGTCGGGCCGCTGACGATCGCCATGCTCCTGAAGAATACCCTCGCTGCCGCCGAAGCTCGCCAGGCGAAGACAGACGGTCAAGGCAGAAGGTAGAAGGTAGAAGGCAGAACGTGCTGCGGGTGGCGCTCACCGGTGGAATCGCGACGGGGAAGTCGTATTGCCTGGCGCGTTTCGCCGCGCACGACATGCCCGTCATCGACGCGGACGTGCTCGCGCGGGAGGCGGTGGCGCCGGGCACGCCCGGGCTGCGGGCGATCGTGGAACGCTTTGGCGACCTCGTCCTGACGGCTGATGGAACGCTCGATCGTCCCGGCCTGGGCCGCGTCGTCTTCGGCGACCCGAAGGCGCGCACGGCCCTGGAAGCCATTGTTCACCCCGAGGTGCGCCGGCGCATCCGCGAGTGGTTCGCGAACCTGCCCCCGGCAACCCCTCTCGCGATCGCCGACATCCCGCTGCTGTTCGAGACCGGGCAGGAGCACGAGTTCGACCGCGTCGTCGTCGCCGCCTGCGATCCCGTGGAGCAGCTCAGGCGCGTGATGGCGCGTGACGGCCTGTCAGCCGCTGATGCGCGGGCGCGCCTCCAGGCCCAATGGCCGATCGACGAGAAAGTCAAACGCGCCACCCGCGTGATCTGGACGGACCGGGGCTTCGCAGAAACCGATCGACAGGTCACCGACGCCTGCGACGCGCTGCTGTCGGGTTCCTAGCGGCTGCTTGCGATCTCGCGCGGAGGGCGCCGAGAGCCGAGGGCGCGGACGAAACGATCACCACAGAGCCACAAGGCTCACAAAGACGCACAGAGCCAGACGGCCCCACTGCAGCCACGACAACTGAATAAGCTGCCGCCACCCGTGTGTCCGCGGTGGCCGGCCGCAGGCCGGCCGCCTTCTGCCGCGCGTAGCGCGGCACCGCGGGCACACGCCTCGCGGCCTTCTCGGCGCCCTCTGCGCCTCTCTTCTTTCTCTGCGTGAGATCGGTCGTGGCTGCGGGACGGTCTAGGCTTCGACAGGATCTTTGGCGGGAGCGATCCGCTCTTCGACGAACGTGTTCCACTCGTGACAATGCGGACACTGCCAGAGGAGCTCGGTGCTGCGGTAACGGCAGTGCAGGCAGACGTGCGGGTCGAGGTAGAAGATCGCGTCCCGGGTCAGCGCCTCGTAGCGCCCGACGAGCGCCGGGGGGAGTTTCAGGTCCGACAGGGTCTGCCAGATCGCCTGGTGCAGCGCGAGCGCGTGCGGGTGGTGCACGAGCGCCTCGAAGAGCAGCTCCAGCGCGTCGGATGCGCGCGCCTGCGCCGCGAGGTGCCGCGCGAGCGCGAGCCGCGCGCGCCAGTCCTGCGGGTTCGCGGCGATCAGTTTCGTGCACAACGCCGGAAAGCGCTCCGGCGCGCCCACCTTGGTGTACGCCGCGTCGAGCCGCGGGAACGTGAGATAGGCGCGCTCGGGTGACGCGTCGATGAGCCGTTCCCACACCGCGATCGCGTCCGTCGGATGGCCCTCCTGGAAGCGGACATCCCCCAGGCTGAGTTGCGCCGGCGCGTTGCGGGGATCGCGCTCGATGGCGGCCTCGAACCGCTTCGCCGCCTCGCGATAGTTGCCGCCCCTCAGCGCGGCCTGCCCGAACTCGTTCTCGAGGAACGCCAGGATCTCGTCATGGCGCGGCGAATCCGGTTCCCCCCCCGACGCGCTCGACAGGGTCGCCAGCTTCTGGCGCACGGCGTACGCCTCGTCCCACTGGTGCTGGTCTTCGTACAACTTCTCCAGGTTCGACAGCGCGTAGCGGTTCTCCGGATCCAGCTTCAGCACTTCCCGGAAGGCCTCGATCGCGCGATCGACGAAGCCGCCGCTGCGATAGTCGAGGCCGAGACAGAGCAGGACGTTCGCGTGTTCCAGTTTCCGGAGCTTCGGTCGCTGCAGCAGGCTCTGGTGCTCCTGGATGGCGCGGCCCACCTGCCCTTTCTCGCGATAGAGGTTCCCGAGGATGAGGTGAATCTCGAGCGGGTCCCCGGCGGCCTGCGCCGCCTTCGACAGCTCGTCGATCGCCTGGTCGATCTGGTTCGCGACCAGGAAGTTCAGGCCCAGCATGTAATGCGGAGATTCGCGCGCGCGCCGGCGGTCGGTCCACACGCCGTCCTGGAGCTTGTAGCGCTCCCACGCCTTGCCGACCGCGAGACCGGCCAGCAGGGCCACGAGCCCGATGAGCAGCACGCTCGACGTCGCCATCACGATCCGAGATAGTCCCCGACGGCGGCGCGCCAGATGCCCTGCGCGCGGAGCACGTGCTCGATGCACTCGCGGACGGCGCCGCGGCCGCCGCCGCTCGCGCTGACCCACTGCACCGCGGCGAGCACTTCGGGCGCCGCATCCGCCGGCGCCGCCGAGAATCCGGCACGGCGCAGCACGGGCAGATCCTGCAGGTCGTCTCCCATGTAGCCGACCTGTTCGTCGGTGAGGCCGGCGTCCTTCAGGATCTGGTCGTATCCCGCGAGCTTGTCCGCCGTCCCCTGCGCCACGATCGAGATCCCGAGCTGCGCCGCACGGACCGCCGTCGCCTCCGCCAGGCGGGCCGACAGGAGGCCGATGGACAGGCCCGCGCGCTGCGCCCAGACGATCCCGGCGCCGTCGCGGATGTTGAACTGCTTGGATTCGGTCCCGTCGCCGTGCACGATGACGCTGCCGTCGGTGAGCACGCCGTCCACGTCGAACAACAACAGTTTGATGGTTGTCACAACCTAGTGTCCCGTCCCAGTGGTTCGCGAC
>DAIUEK010000115.1:0-6498 GCA_036845165.1 Vicinamibacterales bacterium
AGGCCGGATGGGGATTGTGGTGACACGGCGCGGCGCAAAGCTCATCTCGTTCCGGTTGCTCCTGCCACAGATGGTTCTGTGGTCCGGCCACTCTATCACCAGACATAACAGCCATGTCAAGAGCGAATGGTTGGTATTTTTGTTGTCGGCACGGCGTCATTTAGGTATATTGGGCCAACCACTGAGCCAATTGTGAATAGCCCCAACTATCAAGCCATCGCGCAGTCGCGCCTTTACCAGCAAATCGTCGAGCAGGTCGAGCGATCGATTCTGGGCGGCCAGCTCAAGCCCGGGGACCAGCTCCCTCCGGAACGCGATCTCGCGGGGCAGTTCGGCGTCAGCCGGACGGCCATTCGCGAGGCGATGAAGGTCCTTCGTGAGAAGGGACTGATCGAATCGCAGCACGGGCGCGGCACCTTCGTCACCGACGGCACGTCGCAGGCCATCCGGCAGTCCGTGGACCGGATGATGACGATGAAGATGAGTCAGCCGGAGGCGGCGGCGCACCTGATCGAGGTGCGCGAGCTGCTCGAACCGGAAATTGCCGTGCTGGCCGCGGCGCGGGCGGACGAGAAGGACGTCGCGGCCATGCGCGAGGCGTATGAGGCGATGGACCGCGCCGGCCACAATGGCGACGCCTTCATCGAGGCCGATCTCGATTTTCACCTGGCGCTCGCGGAAGCCGCGGGCAATCCGCTCATCCTGGCGCTGATCGACTCGATCGTGGCGCTGCTCCGCGAGCACCGCACGCGGATCTTTTACGTGCACGGCGGCCCGGAGCGCGGGCAGTTCCACCATCGACGGATTCTCGACGCCGTCGCCCGGCATGACGGCGTCGCCGCCCGCAGCGCCATGGAAGCGCATCTCACACAGGTCACGCAGGACGCCGGCCGCGCGCCGGATCCGTCGGTCGAATAGGCGTCAGATACGGAGTCGCAGGCGTCCGTTATGGCAAATCTCGGTTTCGTCGGACTTGGGGTGATGGGCGGCAACATGGTTGACCGCCTGCTCACGAAGGGACACCGCGTCACGGGCTACAACCGCACGCGCGAGAAGGCGCAGTGGCTGCTCGATCGCGGCATGCAGTGGGCCGATTCCCCGCGCGAGGTCGCCGAACGCGCGGACGTCACCTTCGCGATGGTGACCAACTCCGCCGCCATCGCCGCGGTGATGGACGGCCCTGACGGCATCATCGCCGGGCTCACACCCGGCAAGCTGTTCATCGACATGAGCACCGTCAGCCCCACGGTGAGCCGCGGCTTCGCCGAGCGCGTGCGTGGCACGGGGGCCGACATGGTCGACGCGCCGGTCTCCGGCAGCGTCATCACGCTGCAGGAGGGGAAACTCTCCGTGATGGTCGGCGGCACGAAGGAGGCCTTCGAGAAAGTGAAGCCGCTGCTCCAGGACGTGGGACCCAAGGTCACGCACGTCGGCGGCAACGGCGTCGCGCTCTCCATGAAGATCGCCGTGAACCTGAGCCTCGCGGTGCAGATGCTCGCCTTCTCGGAGGGCGTGCTGCTCGCCGAGAAGAGCGGCATCGCGCGGGACGTCGCGGTGGACGTCCTCACGCACAGCGCCGTCGCCTCGCCCATGGTGCAGTACCGCGGGCCGTTCGTGCTGAAGCAGCCCGCCGAGGCGTGGTTCAACGTCAACATGATGCAGAAAGACATGCTGCTCGCGCTGGAGCTCGGGCGGCAGCTCAACGTGCCTCTGCCGACCACCGCCGTCACGAACGAGTTCCTCACCGCCGCGCGCGGCATGGGGTACGAGAAGCAGGACTTCGCGATCGTCTTCGAGGTGCTCGCGAAGATGTCTGGAGTGAATTCATGACCACCGCCACGCGCGCGAAGACCGACAGCTCGGTCGGCGCGGAGCGGCAGCTGCGCATGTACCGCGCGATGCTGTCCATCCGCGCCTTCGAGGAGCAGGTCAACGATCTGTACCGCCGGGCCCTGATGCCAGGCCTGGCGCATCTCTACATCGGCGAGGAAGCCGTCGCGGTCGGGGTCTGCGAGGCGCTGACGCGCGAGGACTACATCACCAGCACGCATCGGGGCCATGGCCATTGCCTGGCCAAGGGTGCCTCCCCGGACCGCATGTTCGCGGAACTGCTCGGGAAAGAGGCGGGCTATTGCCGCGGCAAGGGGGGCTCGATGCACATCGCCGATCCCGCCACCGGCAACCTCGGCGCGAACGCCATCGTCGGCGGCAGCATCGCGATCGCGACCGGTGCCGCGCTCGCCTCGAAGCGCCTGAAAAACAACCGCGTGGCGGTGTGTTTCTTCGGCGAAGGGGCGCTCGGCCAGGGCGTCCTCTACGAGGCGATGAACATGGCGCAGCTCTGGAAGCTGCCCGTCATCTACGTCTGCGAGAACAACTCCTACTGCGAGTACACGCATTTCTCGGAGATCACCGCCGGCGCGATTGCGGGTCGGCCGGCCGCGTTCGGCATCCTCTGCGAGGAAGTGAACGGGCAGCAGGTCGAAGAGGTGTACCTGACGGCCGCGAGCGTGGTCGAGCGGGCGCGCCGCGGCGAGGGACCGGCGTTCCTCGTCTGCAACACGTACCGGTATCACGGCCACCACGTCGGCGACATCGCGCGCGAGTACTACCGCACGAAGCAGGAAGAACAGCAGTGGTCGACCGAGCAGGACCCGCTGCTGCTCGCCGCGCGCAGGCTGCTCGACGCGGGCGGCGCCGACAAGACGGTTCTCGACGCGATGCAGCAGGACGTCACCAGGGAGATGGAACAGGCCGTGGCGTTCGCGGTGGCTGCGCCGTACCCGGATCCGTCCGAGGTCGACGAGGACGTGTATGTCGAATAGCACGGCGACGGCCACGCGCGAAATCACGTACGCCGAAGCGGTCCGCGAGGCGCTCGCGGAGGAGATGCGGCGCGATCCGACCGTGTTCATCCTCGGCGAGGACGTGGCCGAGGCCGGCACGCCCTTCAAGGTGCTGTCCGGACTCGTCGAGGAGTTCGGAACCGAGCGCGTGCTCGACACGCCGATCTCCGAGGCGGGCTTCTGCGGCCTCGGCGTGGGCGCCGCCATGACCGGCCTGCGGCCGGTGGTGGACATCATGTTCGGCGACTTCAGCACGCTCGTGATGGATCAGATGGCGAACCAGGCCGCCAAGGTCCATTACATGTCGGGCGGCCACTGGAAGGTGCCGATGGTGATGCGCACGACGCTTGGCGCGAGCCGGCGCTCGGCGGCGCAGCACTCGCAGTCGCTGCACGCGTGGTTCAGCCACGTCCCCGGCCTGAAGGTCGTCCTGCCGTCGACGCCGTATGACGCCAAGGGCCTGCTGAAAACCGCCATCCGCGACGACAACCCTGTCGTGTTCTTCGAAGACAAGATGATGTACAAGCTGAAGGGCCCCGTGCCCGAGGGGGAGTACACGATCCCGTTCGGCGTCGCGGACATCAAGCGCGTCGGCGCCGACATCACCTTCATCGCGACGAGCAGCATGGTGCAGGTCGCGCTTGGCGCCGCGGCGATGCTCGAAGAGGTGGGCATCAGCGCCGAGGTCGTCGATCCGCGCACGACGTGGCCGCTGGACGAAGCGACCCTCGTGGAATCCGTCAAGAAGACCTCGCGCGCCATCGTGCTCGACGAAGGCTACGCGCGCTACGGTGTCACCGCGGAACTCGCCTCGGTCGTCATGGAAGGCGCGTTCTATCACCTCGACAAACCGGTCCGGCGCATAGGCGCCCGGCACGTACCGATTCCCTTCTCCCCGCCGCTCGAGGACGTCACGGTTCCCACCGAGCAGACGGTGTTCGACGCCGCACGGGAGATGATCGGGAAATAGCAGCACCCTGCACCTGAGGGTGAGGAGACTTTCGTATGGGATTACCGACCCACGGCACGATGGCCGTCGACTGGGAACAGCGGATCGACTTCGACCGCCTCCGCCGGGAGCGCCTCGCGCGCGCCAGGAAGCTGCTGAAGGAGTCGTCGCTCGGCTCGCTTCTCTGCTTCGACATGAACAACGTGCGCTACATCACCGCCACGCACATCGGGACGTGGGCCCAGGACAAGGCGAACCGGTACACCCTGCTGCCCCAGGACGACGACCCGATCCTGTGGGACTTCGGGTCGGCGGCGCGCCATCACCAGCTTCACTGCCCCTGGCTCGGCGACGGACGGTCGCGTGCGGGGATCTCGATGCTGCGCGGCGCGATCACCGCGGACATGGGCCGCGCGGAGATCGTGGCGAAGAACATCCGGGTCGAGCTCGAACAGCGCGGCCTGCACCGCGAACCGGTCGGCATCGACATCATCGAGGCGCCGGTGCTCTTTGCGCTGCAGAAGGAAGGCCTCGAGATCGTAGACGGCCAGGCGCTGATGTCCGAAGCACGCGTCATCAAGACGCAGGACGAGATCGCGCTGCTCAACACGTCGGCCATGATGGTCGATGCCGCGTACGACGAGCTGTACCGCACGATGAAACCCGGCCTGCGCGAAAACGAGGCCGTCGGGCTCGTGAGCAAGGTCCTCTACGACCTGGGCTCGGAGTACGTCGAGGCGGTCAACGCCATCTCGGGCGAGCGCTGCAACCCGCACCCGCACGTGTTCTCCGATCGCGTGCTGCGCCCCGGCGATCCCGTCTACTACGACATTCTGCACTCCTACATGGGCTATCGCACCTGCTACTACCGGTGCTTCACCATCGGCTACGCCTCGCACGCGATGGTCGATGCGTACAAGCGCTGCCGCGACTACCTCGACGCCGCCATCGAGCTCGTGCGGCCCGGCCGTACGACCGCCGAGATCGCCGCCGTCTGGCCCAAGGCGCAGGACTTCGGCTTCCCCAACGAGGAAGCCGCGTTCGCGCTGCAGTACGGCCACGGCATCGGCCTCGCGATCTGGGAGAAGCCGGTCATCAGCCGCCTCGTTTCGCTCGAGCACCCGCAGGAGATCAAGCCGGGCATGGTGTTCGCTCTGGAGACTTTCTGGCCGTCAACGGACGGCTGGAGCGCCGCCCGCATCGAGGAAGAGATCGTCGTGACGGAAAAGGGGCACGAAGTCATCACCCGCTTCCCCGCCGAGAAGCTGATGGTGGCGGGCTCGCACTACGTCACCGTCGAGGGGCCGCTGCCCACGACGCGCGAACATGAAGCCGCGCCCAGCCAGCACGTGCTCGACATGATTGACGCGAGCGCGAAGCGCGAAGGCGTCAAGGTCTAGCGCGCGTGGCCACCAGCGTCGTCATGCCGGCCCTGGAGCTGGCGCAGGAAACCGGGAAAGTCGTCGGCTGGCGCAAGAACGAAGGCGACAGCGTCAAGAAGGGTGAGCCGCTGCTCGACATCGAGACCGACAAAGCCGTCGTCGAGATCGAGGCGCCCGGCGACGGCGTGCTCGCCGGCGTGACCGCGAAGAGCGGCGACGACGTGCTCGTCGGGAAGGTGATCGCGTGGCTGCTGGCGCCCGGCGAGGCCATACCGCAGGCGGCAGCGCCGGCACAGACGGGACGGACCGGAGGCGCGAAGAGTGATGCGCGGAGCGCCCCCCCAGCGGCCGCGGCGGCCGCACCCGCGGCGTCACCGGGCCAGGGGAAACCGGGCGTGATCTCGCCAAAGGCCCGTCGCCTGGCTCAGGAGCACGGTATCGATCCGGCGAGGATCACAGGCACCGGCCCCGGCGGCGAAATCCTCACGTCGGACATTCAGGCCGTCATCGATGCGCGCGGGACCTCACCCGCCGCGACGGCGTCCGGCGCGGTCGAAACCGTCGGAACCGTCTGGAAGCTGATGGCGGAGCGGACCGTCCAGAGCTGGACGACGGTCCCGCACTTCTTTCTGGCGCGTGACGTGGAGGCAACGGCGCTCGTCGAAGCGCGGATGGCCGTCCGCGCACAGGGCGTGAGTTACACGGACTTCCTGGTGGCCCTCGCCGCGCGCGTGCTCGAGAAGCACCCGCGTATCAACGCGAGCTGGACGCCGCAAGGGATCAAGCGAAACGACGAGATTCATGTCGGCATCGCAGTGGCGACCGACGATGGCGTCTCCGTCGCGGTCATCCGCAACGCGGCGGCGCAGAGCGTGGCCGCGATCGCGGCGGAACGACAGGCGCTTGCGGACCGCGCGCGCGCGAACCGCTCGAAGCCGTCGGACGTGGCCGGGGCGACGTTTACGATCAGCAACCTCGGCATGCGGCGCGTGGACGCTTTCACGGCCATCATCAATCCTCCGCAGGCCGCGATCCTCGCCGTCGGCAGCATCGTCGATCGCGTCGTGGCGGTCGATGGCCAGGCTGCCGTCCGGCCGACGGTCACGATGACGCTGTCCTCGGATCACCGGGTGATCGACGGCGCCCGGGCGGCCGCGTTCATGGACGACCTCGCCACGGCAATTGGAGATCCGACCTCATGGCTGAAGTGACGACACCGACACGGCTCCGCGGCGCGGACACGCACGGGGAGCAGCCGAAGGCGGGCGGCCCGCCGCGGCTCGGCGAGTTCGGGATCCTGCTCGGGGGCGAAGAGATCAAG
>DAIUEK010000116.1:0-6491 GCA_036845165.1 Vicinamibacterales bacterium
CGTCCCGCGAACACCGGCGGCGGCGACTGCTATGATGTGCTTCCGCTCATCGACGATCCCGAGCAGCGCGTGATCATCACGATCGGCGACGTCGCGAGGAAGGGCAGCCCGGCGGCGCTCCTCATGGCCCTGCTGCTCGCGGTGCTGCGGACGCTCGTCGATGAGAAGCTCGAGGCGCGGGCGCTTGTCGCGCGGTTGAACACGCAGATCTGCCGGCACAGCCCGGGCTCGCGCTTCACGGACGATCTCACCGTCCTCGTCCTCAAGCGGGCCGCCTTCGCGCCAGACGCTTCGGCGCCCAGGGCGTAACTTGTCCCTCCGTTCGTCACCCCGAGCCGCCGGCGGCGCGTTCGGGTGTCTAATAATTGAGCCTTCAATGCCATTCCGCGCGGTCCTCGTTTGCGCGTGCCTGTGCCTGCAGCCTGCGATGACTGCCGCGGAGCCGTCCGCCCCGCCGGCCTCCCAGGAGCTTGCCGGTGTCGATCGCCTGGTCCGCGCGATAGCGCGCGCCATCGACGCCGGGGACGCGGCCGCCTTGCGCGCGCTCGCGCGCCCGGACATCTGGCAGACACAGTTCTCCGAGTTCGTCCAGGACATGACGGTCCCGAAAGTGGCGCGCGTGACGGTCAAGGAGCGGGACCGCGGGGTCGCGGAGTCGGGGCGGGTGCGGCTGATGCTCGAAATCCTGACCGATCGCGACACGGAGGGACGCGTATCGACGTGGCGTCTCGACGTCGAGCCTGGAGCGACAGAGGACGCGCCGTGGATCGTCGCCTACGTCGAGCGCCTGACGCTCGTCAGCGGGTTGTACCGCCTCGCACTCGACACCACGACGGAATACGAGGTTCGCAATCTCGTCATCACCGCGCCGGATCTCACGCTGAGCCTGCCGACCGGGCACGCGTTCGTCTCCCGCACGCCCGATGGGCCGACGGCGCTGGTGCTGCTCGGGCGCGGGCGGGCCGAGTTCGCGCCGAAGGCGGAAGCGGAACGCGGGCAGGTGCATATTTTTTCGGGCGCCGACGTCCTGAAAGCCGACTTCGACGCGCTGTTCGTCCGTCTCAACCCCGGAGACTTCGCGTCACGGATCGCGGCGGAGGCGCTCAAGCCGCGGGCCGTGGATCCCGGGCATCTTCGCCGCGCCTCGCGGGTATTCGAGACATATCTTCCGAAGAGCTTCCAGCTCGATCTCAACGATCTCAGCACCGACCAGTGGTCGCTCGTACCGACGTTCAGCGACGTCGTCGCGGAGATCGTCACGCGCCGCTATGGCCCGCTGACCTACGCGCGGGCGAATGCGGAGCCGGAGGACGTGTCCTTCTTCGATCGGCGCCGTCGCCGGAACATCGCGGTCTATCCGTCGGACGAGAAGCTCACGACGCGTGGACGGTTCTTCAGCGAGGACGAGCAGCTCGACTACGACGTCACGCGCTACGAGATCGAGGCATCGTTCGCGCCCGAGCGCCTGTGGATCGACGGGACCGCGAAGCTGTCGATTCACACGCGGGCGTCGTTTGTCTCCACGCTGACGCTCCGCCTCGCGGATCCCCTGGTCGTCCGCAGCATCACGTCGCCGCAATTCGGCCGCCTCACGCACCTGCGGGTCGTCGGGCAGAACAGCGTGCTCGTCGGGTTCCCGTCGAACATTGCCGCGGACACGGACATCGAGCTCGTCGTCACGTACGGCGGGCGGCTGCCGCCGCAAGGGATCGATCGCGAAGCCGTCACGCTCGATCAGGAGCGCAGCCAGGAAGACATCGCGATCCCGGCCGAGCCGCAGTGGACGTACAGCAACCGCAGCTATTGGTACCCGCAGTCGCCGGTCACCGACTACGCCACGGCGACGCTCACGGTGACGGTGCCGGGCGAGTACGACGTCGTGGCGAGCGGTACGCAGCAGGGGCCGCCTTCGGTCATGCCGGCGGCGCCGGGCCAGCGGGGACGCCGGAAGTTCGTGTTCGAAGCCGCGAAGCCCGTTCGATACCTCGCGTGTCTCATCAGCCGCTTCCAGTCCGGGCCGGCGGTTCCGCTCAAGCTGCAGGATGACGCCGACCCGGTCACGCTGCAGGTGACGGCCAATCCCCGCCAGTTCAGCAGTGTGCGAAGCTTTTCGGAGAAGGCCAGCGACATCCTGACGTTCTACGCGTCGCTGATGGCGGATGCGCCGTACGGCAGCTTCACGCTCGCACTCACAGAGAGCGATCTGCCGGGCGGGCACAGCCCCGCCTATTTCGCGATGCTCAACCAGCCGCTGCCGACGAGCGCGTTCGTGTGGAACAACGATCCGGTGTCGTTCCCGAACTATCCGTCGTTCTTCGTCGCGCACGAGATCGCGCACCAGTGGTGGGGCCAGGCGGTCGGGTGGAAGAACTACCACGAGCAGTGGCTGAGCGAAGGGTTCGCGCAGTATTTCGCCGCGTTGTACGCCGAGCGCGAGAAGGGTCCGGACGAGTTCGGTCTCGTGCTGCGGCAGATGCGGCGATGGGCCATCAATCTGTCCCCGCAGGGCCCGGTGTATCTGGGCTATCGCCTCGGGCACATCAAGTCCGACAGCCGGGTCTTTCGCGCGCTGGTCTACAACAAGGGCGCGATGGTCCTGCACATGCTGCGACGCCTCATCGGCGACCAGGCGTTCTTCGCCGGGCTGCGGGACTTCTACGCGACGTTTCGTTACAACAAGGCGGGCACGAACGACCTCCGCGTGGCGATGGAAAAGGCGGGCGGGCGTCCGCTCGACCGCTTCTTCGAGCGCTGGATTTTCGGCAGCGGTATTCCGACCGTGCGGTTCACGTCACACGTCGACGGCAACACCCTGCACGTCCGCTTCGACCAGAAGGGTGAGATCTTCGACATCCCCATCATGGTCAGCATCCTGTATGCCGACGGCTCGTCAGAGGACGTCATCGTCAGGGTCACCGAGGTGAGGACGGAGCTGGTGATCCCGCTGAAAGGAGCGATGCGGAGCGTCGAGGTCAACAAGGACGGTGGGGCGCTGGTCGAGGTGGAGAAGTAGCTGTCTGGCAGCTTGTCGGGCCCAGGGCAAGGGGCCTGGACATAGGGCCGAGGCGCGGGGTCCGCTTGCCAGAACCTCCCGAGAACATCGAGGACCGGAGAACCTTGATATGATCCGAGCGTTATGGAGACCGTAAACCTCACGATTGACGGCCGGCAGCTCGCGGTGGAGAAGGGCAAGTCCGTGCTGCAGGCGGCGATCGAGCACGGCATCCAGATTCCGTATTACTGCTATCACCCCGGACTCGGCATCGACGGATCGTGCCGCGTGTGCCTGGTCAAGATCGAGAAGATGCCGAAGCTGCAGACGGCGTGCTCCACGCCGGCGGCTGAGGGCATGGTCGTCATGACCGGGACGCCTGAAGTGGTCGAGGCGCGCGCCAGCGTATTCGAGTTCCTCCTGATCAATCACCCGCTGGACTGCCCCGTGTGCGACAAGGGGGGCGAGTGCCCGCTGCAGGACTTCTCGTATTCGTTCGGGCCCAACGAGAGCCGCATGGAGTTCCCACGCCGCACATTCGACGGCGAGGGGGTCAAGGCCGACGTGGACTTCGGCCCGACGCTGATGCTGAACCGCAACCGCTGCATCCTGTGCACGCGGTGCGTCCGCTTCATGAAGGACGTCGACGGCGACGCGCAGATCAACATCACCGCCCGCGGCAACGCCAGCGAAATCGCGACCTTCCAGGAGGAAGGGGTGCACTCGCTGCTCTCCGGCAACCTCATGGACGTCTGCCCGGTCGGCGCGATCACGACGCGCGATTACCGGTTCAAGGCGCGGCCGTGGGACAACCCGGAAGCGGTCGACACGATCTGCACGTTCTGCGAGAAGGGCTGCAACACGACCGCGTGGCTGAAAGCGAAGCCGGAGTGGGCGAAGGGGGCGCGCCTGGTGCGCATGACCCCGCGCTACAACCCCGAGGTCAACGGCTACTGGATGTGCGACATCGGCCGCTTCGATTACCACTGGATCGAAGGGGACGATCGCCTGCGGCGCGCACTCGTCCGGAACGCCGGCATGGCCGGCCAGCAGCCCGTCGACATGCGCGCGGCGCTCTCCAGGGCCGCTGAACTGATCGACGCCGCCGGCGGCGCCGGCGCGCTGCGCTTCCTGATCTCGGCGCACGCCTCCCTCGAGGAGCTCTTCCTGCTCGGCCGCATGGGCGGCGCGTTCGGCCTGCCCGAGGACGGCGTGGCCATCAGCTGGCGGACGCGCGCGAAGCCGCAGCCGCCGGGCAGCACGTTCAAGATTCCCCCTGTCGATGCGCCGAACGTCAAAGGGGCCTCGGCCCTCGGGTTCCCCGTCAAGACGACGGCGAACGGCGAGCCGGACCTCGCGTCGTTCCGCCAGAAGATCGAATCGGGCAGCGTGAAGGCGCTCTACGTGTTCGATCCGGGCCCCCCGGGCTCGATCGGCGACCTCTCCTGGGTCATCGACGCGCGCCGCTCCGGCAAGCTGTCGCTGCTCGTCGTGCAGGGTGTGCTGCAGACCGAGCTGTCACGCGCGGCCGACATCGTCCTGCCGGGCGCCTGCGCGTTCGAAAAGGATGGGGCGTACGTCAACCAGCAGGGACGCCTGCAGGCGGCGGCGCGCGCGCTGCCGGCGCCCGGCGACGCGCAGGAAGACTGGCAGATCTTCGTAAACCTCGCGATGGCGCTCGGCGCCACGCTCGACTACACGAGCAGCGCCCACGTGCGCGCGGACGTCGCGAAGGCCCTGGCGAGTAACGCCACCTACGCCACGCTGGCCGATCTCGCCTTCGCCCGCCCGGTGGGGGTGAAACACTGGCTGCAGGCGTCTAACCCGTCGGAGCGGTGGAAGTGGGACGTGATGTTCCAGGACCTGGCTCCGGTGAAGTTCGACACGCCTCCTGACCTGACCTCGACTCCGTTCACGGCGATCCGCCTGCAGAAGGTCGACTGAGTCCGGCCCCGGAAGGCCGCCGCGAATGAACCAGAACGTCACGCTCCTTGCGGCCTTCGCGGCAGGATTTTTGTCCTTCGTCTCGCCGTGCGTGCTCCCGCTCATCCCGGGGTACATCTCGTTTGTCTCCGGCGTGTCGATGGAAGAGATGCGCGGCACCGATGCGGCGCCCGCGAGCTCGCGCCTGCAGGTGTTCCTCACCTCGCTCGCGTTCGTGATCGGCTTCTCGATCGTGTTCATCGCGCTCGGCGCGTCGGCCACGGCCGTCGGGAAGTTCATGTTCGCGCGGCTTCCGCTTCTCAGCAAGATCGCCGGCGTCATCCTGATCGTCTTCGGCCTGCACACGATGGGGGTGTTCCGGCTCCGGTTTCTCGAAGTCGAGAAGCGCGTGCACGCGCAGCGCAAGCCCGCGGGCCCGCTGGGCGCCATGCTGGTCGGGGTCGCGTTCGCGTTTGGATGGACCCCCTGCATCGGCCCGATCCTCGGCGGCATCCTCGCGATCGCGGGATCGAAGAACTCGGTGTGGGAAGGGGTGGTGCTGCTGGCGGTCTATTCGATGGGCCTCGGGATCCCGTTCCTCATCACGTCGCTCGCGATCAACCAGTTCTTCAGCGCCGCGAAGAAGATTCGGAAGTACTACCACGCGATCGAGCTGACGTCCGGCGCGCTGCTCGTCGTCGTCGGTGTGCTGATCATCACCGGACAGCTCACGATCATCACGCGGTATCTGCAGCCCTATCTCCCTAGCTACTGATCCTTTCCACGACTTTCGTCAGTCCGTTCTGGGTGGCGATCTGCAAAGGCGTATAGCCGCCGCTATCGGTCGTGTGGGCCTCGGCTCCCCTTTCGATCAGGAGCAGCGCCACCTCTGAATGCTTGCCCGCCGTCGCGGCGTGGAGCGGCGTGTTCGCCAGGGCGTTGTGGGAGACGGCGTTCACCTCCGCGCCCGCGTCGAGCAGTATGCGCGCGGCCTCGACGTGGCCGAAGAACGCTGCGAGATGCAGGGGGGTCCAGCCGTCGTAGGCGTAACGTCCGATGTTGGCGGGATCGGCAATCGCGGCCCCCAGTTCGTCATTTCGCCCGAGCGCGGCCGATGCGAACACGTCCAGCTCGGCCCCGGCTTTCAGGAGCACCGTGATGACGTCGTGATGGCCTCGGTAGAGCGCCGCCATCAACGGCGATTCACCGCCCGGCAGACGCGCACTGGCGAGTGCCGGGTTCGCGTCGACGATCGCTTTGACGCGGGCGGCGTCGCCCTCTTTGACCGCCTCGATCAGCGTCTCGACTTCAGGCATCTCGCACCTCCGCCCTCGCACTTGGCACTTGGCACTTGGCACTTGGCACTTGGCACCTAAGGTACCCGCACCGCCAACAGCCGGGGACGGATGCGAACCGTGACGGCACCATGCGAGCGGCCGACTTCGCCGTCCACGTGATAGAGGATCGGTCCGTCGGTCTCAATCGAGGCGGAGACAATCGGCTTCGCGATGATCCGGGACGCCTTGTCGGCGGTCCCCATCGCCAGGTGCCGCCCGCTCCACAGGCGCGCCAGCGG